>NZ_FXBB01000016.1 GCF_900177735.1 Dethiosulfovibrio salsuginis
GTAGATATAATCTTTCCCTCCCTGTTGCGTTTAAAAGGGCCCCCCTTGGGAGGCCCTAGGTCGCTTAGTTTTCACTGTAGCTCTCGTGGGTTATCACTAGGGTACCTCTAAAAACTCTAATTCTCGGAGAGACCGTCCCGACGGAGCCCATTTGAGCCCGTATAATCGACATGCCGTCGTGTAGTCGAATGGGGCGACAGGACGTCGCCCCAAGCCGAGGGGGCACAGGACGTGCCCTCCGAGGCGGTTCGTACGGAACAGGCAGGTCGAGTATACGCCTGGGCGAAACAGGGCGTAGGCGGGACGATCTCTCCGAGGAGACTCGAATGTGATTTGTTAGAGATGCCCTTTAGGGTAGTTCCTATTATAGTCGGAGAGTTATCCAAATAGCCATATCCCTAGCGTAGCTAAAGCATCCCAAGGGTCAATCTGTGTTCCACGGTGCCCATTATGTGGTTTTCCATGGCCTCTTTAGCCCTGAGTCCATCTCTGTCCTCTATGGCTTTTACTATCTTTTCGTGCTCCTCGGAGCTTTTGTGTCGTCCAGCTCTCCTCCTCGCCACGTACTCCTCGCTGCCGACGTCCAATATATAATATGGGGAATAATAAAATGTGTAGAGGGAGGACCTCCTGTATAGCTGTATGAAATGCCTTTGAAAATAATGATTATTACTTATTAGGATTATCTTTTGGTGAAACCTGTCGTTTAGGTCGGCAAAGACGCTTTTTCTCTCGTTGCCGTAAAGTTCGACAAAGCGATTTTCCTGATCGACTATATCCCTGAGCTCTTTTACGTCTTCCTCGGTTCCCCAGGAAGCCGCCAGCTCGGTGGCCTTGCCCTCCAATGTGGCCCGGGCCACGAATACCTGCATTAAATCTTCTTTGTCGAGGGTAGGGATTCGATATCCCTTTTGCCCTTTTATCCTCTCCAGAACTCCCTCAGCTATAAGCCTACCTAGGGCCTGGCGGATAGGGGTCCGGCTAAGACCTATTTTTTCCACCAGATCGGGCTCGTAAAGCCTTTCTCCTGGTGCTACTTGGTGGTCGACTATAAGGTCTATAATCGCGCTGAAAGCCTGTTCGTCGGCCTTGCCTGCCATACAGGATCTACTCTCCTTTCGTGGCTCCAAAGCAAATGGATTCAAAAACGGATACATTCTAATAATAAAGACTTATCCTCGAGATGTCAAGAAAGGCCGAGGACACCGACGTCCTCGGCCTTATCGCCGCTAAAATCCTGCCGATCCTCCTAAGGAGATCAGCGACCCCGCCCATCTTCTCATGTCGTCCATACCTCTGCCCTCTATCCTGATCGTCCTGCCGTCCAACCTGGTCGTCCCTGGGACCTCCGCACAGTCAGCCTGAGATGTATAGTGAAAGGTTATGTCCAGACGGAAGGAGCCGTCTCCGGTGTCCATAACCGGTGCCTGCCCTTGAGCTATCCGTCTCACCGCCTTGGATGCCCTCTCATTCCCTCCATCATACCCAATTGCTTAGGGTTGCCGGATATTATCCTGAGCCTGCCCTCGCTTCCAGGCATGCTCTCCGGGGAAAGGTTGATCATCCTGTCGTGGGCGTCGTTTACGATGATCTCCTCCGCTCCTCCGTCGAAGGCCCCCTCTATGGCCGCCAAAAGATCGTGGGTCTGCATGGCCCTGCCGTAGCCGTATTCGACGTCGGAGTTTCTGACCTGCTCCGATCTGACGATCCCTGTAGCTCCCTCCATGTCAACGCTCATATAGATTTTCACTTAAGTCACCTCGTCGTGAGTGATATGGATCCAGAGTATGATACACCTAAAACTGGAACTATCGTCCCCTTTGGACTATGATAAAAGCAATTTTACGGAAAGGGGAGATGGGGAATGAGGTTTAAGGGGTTTTTAGTCTTTTTGGCTGTCCTTCTTTTATCGGGCTTTATGATGTCCTCTTTATGGGCCCAGGATGCTCCACCTCAGGGGTCCAAACAGGAGGAGGAGGTGGTTTCTCAGGACCCTCCTGCGGAGAACCTATTCGACCGAGAGGCCAACGAGAGGAGGATAGAGGAGCTTAACCTGGCGTTGGAGAGGCTTGCCTCCGTTCCAATAGCCGAGTCCGCCGCTATTTACGGTATCACCGAGGCGGACGTCGAGAGCCGTATAACTGCTCTCTCGTCTTTGCAGAACTTCTACCGTAGGCTCAACGTGGCCATAGAGAAGACCTCCGGCTTTGTGGAGGAGGAGAAAAAGAGGCAGTCGGAGAAGGAACAGGCGGTTTTGACCCTGGAGGAGAAGCCTCCGTTTAACCTGAGCTATTACGATGGGTACCTCCAGAGGGTCGAGGATCTTGTCTCTAGAGTCTCCGAGTTGAGGGACTCTATGGCCAGGGAGCAAAAGGCCATTGTGAGCGCCCAGGGACAGCTTGAGGAGGCAGGGCGATCGGTCAGGCTGGCAAGAAGCGAGCTCGATTCCGCCAAGGGGACGGATTCGGAGCAGAACAAAGAATGGATGTTGAGAAGGGCGCTGGTCCGTGAGGAACTCTGGAAGGTTACCTTGGCTTACCTCAGGAGAAGCCTGGAGAATATCAGGATTCAGACTTCTATAGCAACTCTCCGTCTGGATATGGCGGAGGATATAAGACGCTATATCAACGATAATCTGGCTTTCGACCAAAAGGATCTGAACGAAGGGCTAGCCCGTTACTCCTCCAGGGAGGAGGATCTGACAAAGAGAATAGCCTCCTTGGCGGGAGAGGCTGAGAAGGCGGAGAAGGCCTACGCCGATTCTCACGCTAACTTGACCGTAGCGACCTCGGATAAGGCTCAGAAAGCCGCTCAGAGGGCTTTTTCCGAGGCGGAGATTAGCAGGGAATACCTCCATCTCGCCACTTCTCAGAGCCAGGAAATGGTGGGCATGTTAGGGGAAATGAGGGAGATATGGTCCTTCAGGTACTCTTTGCTCAGAGAGGAAGGGGTCAGCACCGACGTCCTCATGAAGGCCAGAGACGACGTCAGGGCCAGGGTCGGCAGGTTTGAGAACGTCCTCCTCTCCCAGCAGAGATATCAGTCCACCCTCCATAGACGAGGGTTGGCGCTGGATAAGGCGATAGAGGAGGAAAAGGGCAAGGAAGAACTTGCCTCCCTGAAAAAAAGGCGAAAGACCTTGGACGATATTATGTCCCAGAACATGAACTACATGGCGGTGGCCATGACTCTTGACTCGATGAACAAGCGCCTTCTGGAGGAGATCAGGCGAAGAATCACCTCGGTGAACGTGGCGGAAAAGGTCACGACCCTGTGGAAAACCAGGACTACCGAGATATTGAACATCGAGTTGTGGCACTCAGGGGACTACGCTGTAAGGTTGAAGGAGTTTATCCTGGCCCTGTTTATCCTTTCTCTAGGGCTTATCGCGAGCAAGAGGCTGGCTAGGTTTATAAGAAAATGGTTTTTGCTCCACTCTAAGAAAGTGGAGATAACCGCCGTTTACGCCGTAGAGCGTCTGCTGTACTATTTCCTGATAGTCGCATCTTTCCTCATATCCCTTAAAATAGTCAACGTTCCCCTGACGGCATTTGCCTTCTTAGGAGGTGCGGTGGCTATCGGAATAGGTTTTGGGGCACAAAATCTGTTTAATAACTTGATCAGCGGGTTTATTCTGATGGTCCAACAGCCATTCAAGATCAACGACGTCGTCGAGTTCGACGGAGTGACCGCTACGGTTATGGAGATAGACTCCAGATCCACCAGGGTCAAGACCTTCGACAACTACGACGTGTTGGTCCCTAACAGCTACTTTCTGGAGAACAAAATCACCAACTGGACCCTGTCGGACAAGATAATTAGAGGTAAGTTGGAGATAGGGGTATCCTACGGGACTCCCGCTCAACAGGTGGAGAAAATCCTGCTCAGGCTCGCCAACGAGCACGAGTTTGTCATTCCCCACCCAGAGCCTTTCGTCCTTTTCTCCGGCTACGGAAGCAGCTCGATGGATTTTACCCTCTATTTCTGGGTCGATACCAGAAAGGCCTTTCCTTCACGGGTCGGTAGCGACATGAGATACCGCATTCAGGAGATATTCGAGAGAGAGGGTATAGAGATCCCCTTCCCTCAGATGGACGTGTATCTAAAGAAGCTCGCCTCTCAGGAAAACATACAGTTGCAGGAGTGAACCTAAAGGTGCCTCTAGGAACTTTCGTCCTCGGAGAGATCGTTCCGCCTGCGCCCTGTCTCGCCCGGGCGTATACTCGACCTGCCTGTTTCGTACGAACCGCCTCGGAGGGCACGTCCTGTGCCCCCTCGGCTTGGGGCGACGTCCTGTCGCCCCATTCGTACTACACTACGGCATGTCGAGTATACGGGCTCAAAGGGGCTTCGTCGGAACGATCTCTCCGAGGATCAGCGTTTTTAGAGGTTCCCTTAACCCAGAGGGACGGAGGTCAGTCTCCGTCACTCTGGCTTTTTCCGATCTGGGACATCATCTCCGACAGTGCGGCCATCTTGGCGGTGGCCTCCTCCAGGTGAGATAAAAGGGAGCATACCGCCCTTATAACCTGGATGTTACCTCCCCCTTGTATAAGCTCTCCTAATGTCTCCATAGAGCTTTTTAGCTTATCTGTCGCCTTCTTCATAAGGTCTATCTCCCTGGTCTCAAGTGCCTTCCCGTCGGAGCCCTCTTCGTCCAGAACCCGCCATAGTCGGCCCATTTTGATGCCCTGAATATCCCCCTCCCTCAGCCACTTCCTTATGGTCGCGGTTGTAACCCCTCTCTTGGTAGCCGCTTCTTCCGGGCTGATGTACCTTTTCCAAGACATAAAAGCACCTCCAAGGTTTGTATGTAATCTTTTGCGTATCATGGATCACGACTATCGTGGTTTTTTATTGTCATGATTGCCTATATGTGTTATTTTGTATAGGTGAGATAGTTCGTGCTAAGTTCAGAGAGGAGTGATCGTCCATATCTCTTTCCATGTTTTTAAAATACTACCACGTCAAGCTGTTGGACGCTCTGCTTGAACATCTTCTGATAGTGGGGCTCAGCGTCCCTGTGGCTCTCTTTTTGAGCCTTCCCCTGGGTATATGGATATCGTCTCGCCCTAGAGTGGCTAGGTGGGTGATCTACGGTTCCGGCATTTTGATGACCATACCAAGTCTGGCCCTTTTCGGCATCATGGTAGCCCTTCTATCGTCCTTCAAACTCGGCCTTGGACTGGTCCCTGCGGTCTCGGCTATCGCTATATACTCCCTTCTGCCTATTACCAGGAACACCTACATAGCCCTCAACGGGGTATCCCAGTCCATAATCGAGGCGGCTACCGGGGTCGGTCTGTCTAAGTCTCAGATACTTTGGAGGGTCAAGATGCCTTTAGCTCTTCCGGTCATAATGGCGGGGGTTCGGTTGGCGGTGGTCATGGGAGTAAGCGTGGCGGCCTTTGCTTCCCTCGTTGGAGCCGGTGGCCTAGGGACCTTTATCTTCTCCGGCATCGCCAGGTCTAACCTGATGATGGTAGGAGCAGGAGCGATTCTGGTGGCCCTGCTGGGCATAGCGGCAAACTGGATTTTGCTGTCCCTGGAGAGAGCCATTACCCCTAAAGGCCTGATAGTTGACGAAAATAGATAAGGAGTTGTTGCAATGGCGGAGATAGAGTTTCTAGACGTTTCCAAGCGTTTCAGCGATACCGTCGCGGTGGATTCGCTGAACCTGTCCATAGAGAAGGGCAAAATAACCATGCTCATAGGCCCTTCCGGTTGTGGAAAGACCACGACCTTAAAGATGATAAACCGGCTCATAGAGCCCTCAAGCGGATCTATCCTCATAGGTGGACAGGACGTCACCAAGATGGATCCCGTCAAGCTCCGTAGGTCCATCGGCTACGTCATCCAGCACGTCGGTCTTTTCCCTCACTATACGGTTTTCGACAACGTGGCAACCGTTCCGAGGCTTTTAGGTTGGTCGGAGAAGGATATATCCGACAGGGTGATGGAGCTGCTGAATCTGGTGACCCTTGACGAAAGCTACGCTGCGAAATACCCCCTCCAGCTGTCCGGCGGCGAGAGACAGAGGGTCGGCCTGGCAAGGGCGTTAGGCGCCAACCCTGAGGTTCTCCTGATGGACGAGCCCTTTGGGGCCATAGATCCTATAAACCGTGCCACCATACAGGACGCCTTTTTGGAGATCCAGGAGGAGATAGGCAAGACCATCGTGTTCGTCACCCACGATATCAACGAGGCCATAAAAATGGGAGACAGGCTGGTGGTCATGAAAGACGGCTCTCTCGTGCAGAGCGACTCGGTGTCCGAGGTCCTGGACAACCCGCAGGACGAGTTCGTCGAGAGCCTTTTGGGACACGACAGGACCTTAAAGGCCCTGTCCCTCAAGAGGGCCAAGGACTTTCTCTCCCAGGATGGCTGTATATCCATAGTCAGGGAGGATTCCACAGCCCAGACCAGGGAGGCCCTGATGGATCGTCTAGAAAAGGAGACGTTTAAGACCGCCTACCTGGTGGACCACAGAGGGGTGCTCCAGGGTCGCTACGTCCTGGACAAGGCCAACAGGACCGGCAGGGTCTCTATCGACTACGAAGAGGGCTGTGTCAGGGTTGACAGAAATACCAGTGTCACCGACTCCCTCTCTCGGATGTTAGAGGCCGGAGCGAGACAGCTTCCTGTGGTGGACAGAAACGGTAAGCTGATGGGCTGTATAAGGCTTTCCCATATATTCTCCCAGGTCGAAAGCGGCAAGGAGAGTGAGATGAGATGATCTCCTATCTCCGCTCCCACGGAGATCAGGTATGGGAGGCTTTTACCGCTCACATGACCCTGTTTGGGGCCTCCATGTTTTTCGCCATTTTTCTGGGAATGGCCATAGGTATTTTCGTCGCCGCCGACGGGAATAAAAAGGTCGGAAACGTGGTACTTACCGCTTTAGGCGCCGCTCAGGCAACCCCTTCCATAGCGGTGGTGGCCCTGTCCTTTCTCTTCGTAGGCATAGGAGCGGCTCCAGCGATTATAGCCTTGGTGGTGTACTGTCTGGTCCCTATCGTCTTTAACGTGGTCTCCGGCCTTCTCGGTGTCCCCGAGGAAGCGGTAGAGGCCGCCAGAGGGTTAGGCATGACCGATAGGCAGATCCTATGGAAGGTCAAGATGCCCCTCGCCTCTAGGGTTATTATGTCGGGCATAAGAAGTGCGGCGACCATCAACGTGGGAACCGCTACAGTGGCCGCCGTTATAGGCGGTGGAGGCCTTGGGGATATCATCTTCAGCGGTCTCAAGATGGAGCGAACCGGGGCCATCCTGGTCGGAGCAGGGCTTTCTGCCCTTTTGGCAATAGCCATAGACGGTTGTTTCGGCCAGTTGGAGAGAAGGTTGGTCCCTAAGGGGTTGACCGTAGAGAAGTAATTTTGAAGGAGGAATTCTATGAATAACAAAAAAATATTTAAGTCTTTTGTGCTGTCTCTGTGCCTTTTTCTGGCGGTCGGTGGCGTCGCTCATGCCGCCAAGGTCACAGTAGGGGCTAAAAACTTCACCGAGCAGTACGTGGTAGGCGAGATGGTGGCCCTCCTTCTGGAGAACGCCGGTTTCGATGTATCCAGAAAAATGGGCACCGGAAGCTCTATAACCAGGACCGCCCTTACCACCGGTCAGACCGATCTTTACGCCGAGTACACCGGCACCGCCTGGCCTCTCTACCTCAAGCACGAGGATAAGGTGGACGATGCGAAGGAGCTCTACGACAGGGTCAAGGCCGAGGACCTGGAGAAAAACGGCATCGTTTGGCTCGATCGTTCAAAGATAAACAACACCTTTGCCCTTGCCATCAGAAAAGACGACGCGGACAGGCTCGGGACCTCTATCTCCGATCTGGCGGCTTACGTCAATGAAAATCCCGGCAAGATCACCTTCGGAACAGGGTCCGAGTTTAACGAGAGATCCGACGGCATACCGGGGATCATGGAGACCTACGGTTTTTCTCTGACCAATAAACAGAGGCGGATCATGGATATAGGCCTTACCTTCGAGGCTATAGACAGAAAACAGATCGACGTGGCAATGGTCTACCCTACCGACGGAAAACTTCAGAAGTTTAACCTCCTGATCCTGGAGGACGACAAGCAGTTCTTCCCGGCCTACAACCTCTGTGTAACCGTCAGGAAGGAGTTCCTCGACGCTAACCCGGAGGTGGAGGGTATCCTTAAGCCCATCGCCGATCTCGATAACGAGACCATGCAGAAACTGAACTACAAAGTGGACG
Organism: Dethiosulfovibrio salsuginis; assembly: GCF_900177735.1. Taxonomy (NCBI): domain Bacteria; kingdom Thermotogati; phylum Synergistota; class Synergistia; order Synergistales; family Dethiosulfovibrionaceae; genus Dethiosulfovibrio; species Dethiosulfovibrio salsuginis. Next base: position 8,228 of record NZ_FXBB01000016.1, read on the forward strand.
CCGTCGGCCTTCCTGCCGACATGGTAGCCAAAGAGTATCTGGAGGAAATAGGAATTTTATAGTTCCCCAAAAAGCCGTGGAGCTCGCTTTATTCAGCGAGTTCCGCGGCTTTTTTTCGCCTTTTAGGCTACAATGGTAGTCGTATCTGATACCCAAAAACAGGGAGGTAATCTCGTGGACTGCAAAATCATGGATGGCAGGGCCGCCGCAAAAGAGGCCAAAGAGGAGATAAGATCGAAGGTCGAGGCAGTAAAGGCAAAGGGAGTGGAACCCGCTCTCACCGTTGTTCTGGTAGGGGACGATCCTGCCTCGAAGGTCTACGCTGAGCAGAAGAGAAAGAACTGCGAATCGGTTGGGATCTCTTTTTCCTTCCATCAGCTCCCAGGGTCGACGTCGGAGGAGGAGCTTTTAGCCCTGGTGGATAAGCTAAACTCCGACCCCTCGGTACACGGCATATTGGTGGAGATGCCCCTTCCTAAACATATATCCAACGAGAGGGTCCAGGCGGCCATCGACCCCGACAAGGATGTGGACGGCTCTAACCCGGCCAACCTAGGCAGGCTCGTCTCCGGGCTACCGTCGCTCAGACCCTGTACACCTCAGGGAGCTATGTACCTCATGGAAAAACACGGTGTGGATCTGTCGGGCAAGCACGCTGTGGTGGTAGGCAGAAGCACCATAGTTGGCAAGCCGGTCGCCATGTTGCTCCTTGAGAAGAACGCCACCGTGACCATCTGTCACAGCAGAACCTCCAATCTCGCCGAGGTGATAAAATCCGCCGATGTGGTGGTCGCCGCAGTAGGACGGCCGGAGATGATAACCGGCGACATGATAAAGCCCGGCGCGGTGGTGGTCGACGTCGGCATAAACAGCATTCCCGACGGCATCGTAGGAGACGTGGACTACAGTTCCGCCCAGAAGGTGGCGGGCTATCTGTCTCCCGTCCCAGGAGGAGTAGGCCCTTTGACCATCGCCATGCTTTTGGATAACGTGGTGACCTCCGCCGAGAGGGCCCTTTTAAAGCCGTGAGAGAGGAAGCGTCAAAGATAGCCCTGGAGGTCAACTCGATTCTCAGGGAATATCTGGCGGTGCAGAACGGCCTTTTTAAGTTTTCCTTCAAAAAAGCACTGGGATTGGTGAAGCCCGATCCCTCCTCGGCTTCCGCCTCGGTGGTACCTCTGATCGACAGGCTTGAGGTCGTAAGAAGGGACATCAAGGAACTGTCTCCCCAATCGGACACCGCGGAGGGGAGGTTTCTGATCGCCCTTAGAGGTTACGCCAAGGCCATGTCCTCCGCTATGATCTCCTTTCAGGAGCTCTGTTCCAAGCTGGAGGAGGGCAGTAAGGACCGGTCCTACCGTAAAAAAAGCTACCCCGAGGACATGAGACAGTTTCAGCTCAAGGAGGCGGAATATCTGGAGATCGGCCTCCGGCTCAACGACCTAAAAAAAGATCTGAGTAGCGATTCTGAAAAATAGGTGTTGACAAAAGATCTCCGGTGGTTTACTATGACCGCCAATTACCCGTCGGCACGAGATGCCGGGAAAGGAGCCCTACGATGAAAAACACGATGAACGTATCTCTCGTCCTAACCGTTATTATAGTCGTCGTTATCAGCTGCGGGGTCCTTCCTGGAGTTATTGTCGGCGTATAGCCTGACAGCGACTGCGGGCCTGGATCCTCTCGGAGGATCCAGGCCCTTTTTTTAGTCCGTCGTTTCCCCAAGGTAACGTTTGAATCTTTTAGAGAGAAAAAGGAGGTCGTTCCGGTGTACAGAAGAATCGGAGTGCTGGCTCAGGACAGTCCAGGAACAATGGTGAGGATAGCTTCTTTGGCGGTCAGAAAAGGTTACGAACTGGTCAGCTTTTCCGCCGAGAGAGGTCGGGACGACGGGCTTTGCTGGTGTCGCCTGGAGATAATGGAGACACAGGATAGGTGTGACAGGCTCATACTTCAGCTCAAAAGGCTTATGGAGACCGTTGACGTGGTTCTCTTCGAGAGTTCCATGGAGATAGACATAGAAAAAAGGAGTGCGTGATCGATATGGCTCAGGTTTACTACGACAAAGACGCAAATCAGGAGGTTCTCAAGGGAAAGACGGTAGCGGTGCTGGGATACGGGAGCCAGGGACATGCCCACGCCCAGAACCTGAAGGACAGTGAGGTCTCGGTGGTTGTCGGGCTTCATCAGGGAAGCCGTTCCGCATCGGTGGCTAAAGAGGATGGTTTTGAGGTTCTCCCCGTGTCGGAGGCCGTCGCAAAGTCCGACGTGGTTATGGTCCTTCTGCCCGACACCGCCCAGCCTTCGGTGTACAAAGACTCTATCGCCCCTAATCTGAGGCCCGGAATGGCCCTGGCCTTCGCCCACGGTTTCGCCGTTCACTATCACCAGATCGAGCCTCCCGCAGACGTGGACGTGTTCATGGTGGCCCCTAAGAGCCCAGGGCATATCGTCCGTCGTCTCTACACCCAGGGAAAAGGCACCCCAGGGCTTCTGGCGGTCCACAACGACGCCACCGGCTCCGCCAGAGAGGTCGGTATGGCCTACGCCTCCGCTATCGGATGTGGTAGGGCGGGGGTCATAGAGACTACCTTCCAGGAGGAGACCGAGACCGACCTCTTCGGTGAGCAGGCGGTCCTCTGCGGAGGGGTAACAGAGCTGATGAAGGCCGGTTTTGAGACCTTGGTGGAGGCGGGATATCAGCCTGAGATAGCCTACTTCGAGTGTCTCAACGAGATGAAGCTCATAGTGGATCTTATCTACGAGGGCGGTCTCTCCTGGATGAGATACTCTATCAGCGACACCGCCGAGTACGGCGACATGGTGGCGGGGCCCAGGGTGATAGGCGATGAGTCCAGAGCGGCGATGAAGGTCCTTCTCAAAGAGGTCCAGGACGGGACCTTCGCGAAGGACTGGATCCTGGAGAATCAGGTCGGTCGTCCCAGGATGAAGGCGTGGAGAAAGAGGGAGGCCTCTCAGAAACTGGAGGAGGTAGGAGCGGATCTCAGGGACATGATGCCCTGGCTGGAGTCGAAAAAGGCCCCTAAACAGTAGGATTAAGGGGATCACGGAGAGGAGAGGCTGTTATGGCGGATGGAATGACCGGGGCGGATATCATCGTAAAGGTCCTTGAGGGATCGGGGACGGATGTGGTTTTTGGCATACCTGGGGGAACGGTTATACCCCTTTACGACTCCCTCTACGGCTCGTCCCTAAGGCACGTTCTGGCCAGGCACGAGCAGGGAGCCTGTTTCGAGGCCGCCGGTTACGCCAGGGCCTCCGGCAAGGTCGGGGTCTGTCTAGCCACCTCCGGTCCTGGAGCTCTGAACACCTTGACTGCTCTGGCGGATTCCTACGCCGACTCGGTCTCTCTGGTGGTCATAACCGGCCAGGTCGGGGCCAATCTAAGGGGAACCGACGCGTTTCAGGAGGCAGACCTCTTCGGTAGCTCTCTCTCCATGGTCAAGCACAGCTTCTCCGTGGAGTCCGCCGACGATCTGGAGGCGGTCATGGGTTCGGCCTTTACTATCGCCTCCTCCGGCAGGCCGGGGCCTGTGCTGGTGGACGTTCCGGTAAGCGTCCAGAGGCAGGTAGCTGAGGATCCCCGCAGAGGAGGGGTTCCCCTCAGGACCGGAGATGTGGTCTCCAACAGCAGGGAGATATTATCTATTTTGCCCTATCTCAGAAAAGCTCTGAAGCCGGTAATCCTCGCCGGTGGAGGGGTTATAGCGTCCGATGCCTCTGAGGAACTGTCAAAGCTCGCCAGAGCTTGCTCTATACCGGTGGCCACCAGCCTTATGGGCAAAGGAGGGTTCCCTGAAGGAGATCCTCTCTCTCTGGGCATGGCGGGAATGCACGGTACCGAAAGGGCCAACAGGGCCCTCTCCGATGCGGACCTCATCGTATCCCTTGGCTGTAGATTCAGCGACAGGACCACCGCCAAGGCTTCCGGTTTCGGCAAAGGCGCTGCGATCGTTCAGGTAGATATAGATGCTGCGGAGGTAGGGAAGATAATCCCCGTCGACTTAGGTGTCGTCTCCGATATCCGTCAGGCCCTGGAGGCGTTAAATCGGTCCGGAGAGCTGACCTCTCTGGGAAGAGACAGGGGGATCCCTCGAGGAACTTTCGAGGAAGACCATGGCTTTTCTCCAAAAGCCATAATGGAGACGATCAGAGACCGTCTCAGGGCAGACGACGTCATAACCACCGAGGTCGGTCAGCATCAGATGTGGGCGGCACTCCACTGGCGGTCCGACCTCCCTAGAACCTTCATAACCTCAGGGGGACAGGGGACGATGGGATTCGGCCTTCCTGCGGCTATCGGAGCGTCTATGGCCCGTCCCGGTCGGCCGGTGGTGTGTCTCGCAGGGGATGGAAGTTTCCTCATGAACTCCCAGGAGATGGAGACGGCGGTACGGTACGGACTTCCTGTCAAGGTAGTGGTGTTCAACAACCGCTCTCTTGGGATGGTCCGTCAGTGGCAGGAGCTTTTCTGGAATAGAAGGTACAGCGCCACTGTAGAGGCCCCCTCCTGCGACTTCGCCGCACTGGCCAGAGCCTATGGAGCGGAGGGGATAAATGTCTCCTCGATGAAAGAGCTTGAGAGTGCCATCGACGATTTTCTCTCTTCCCCCGGTCCTTCACTGATGGAATGTCCTATAGAGCAGGAGGAAAAGGTGTTCCCTATGGTACCTGCTGGGGCGGACCTGGGCGATTTTATCGTAGAACCTCCCAAATAGACGAAGGGCGGAGTCTTTCTCCGCCCTCTAGTTATCCCTTATCATAGTTGCCCTCAGCCTTTTGAACTCCCGATCCATACGGTCCATAAGGGACATGGCCTTATCAAGATCGCCCTCTAGAGCCGCTTTTTCCACCGAGAAAGCCACTTCCTTTAAGGCTATGCCATCCACGCTCGCCGCCGCTCCTTTGACGCCGTGGGCCTTTATGGAGGCCCCTTTTCCATCTCCCTGAAGGAGAAGGCACCGGATTTCCTCTAACCTTAGTGGAACGTCGACTATAAAGCTGTCGCATATATCTCTGGCCATTTCCTTATCGTCCATGAGCCGGCTGAGGAACGATAGCTTGTCCCAGGACGGGTAGCTCTCCGGCAGCCACTTTTTAAGGGCTTTTCTGAGAGAGTTTGGGGTTATAGGTTTGGACAGATAGTCGTCCATGCCCCCTTTTATGCATCTCTCCCTATCTTCCTCCATCGCGCAGGCGGTCAGAGCGACTATCGGTATATCGTAATTAGGGTCTGAAGGTGGGAACTTCCTTATATACCAGGTAGCCTCAAGGCCGTCCATAACGGGCATCTGAACGTCCATAAGGATCAAATCGTACTTCCCTTTCTCCAGCTCCCTGAGAGCCTCCCTCCCGTTCTCCACCGCGATGCCGTCGAGGCCCATCTTCTTTAATAGGGCCATGACCACCCTTTGATTAGTCTTGCTGTCCTCGGCGACCAAAACCCTCCCTGTCATACCTTTCTGTGCCGGGCCGGACCGTTTTTCCGAGCTGGCTAGGCTGGGATGTTCCTCCCCATTCTGCGATAAGGCGGAGAGGACGGCGGATCTCAGCTTCTGTGGCTGGATCGGCTTCATGACGTAAACTTCGACGTTGTGGTTTATTCCCTGTCCACCAGGCGATCTCATGGTGATTATCCTGGTGTGGTTGAACCTTTCGTCCTTCTCTATCATTCCCTTTAACGTTAGGCCGTCTATATCGGCCATGTCCTCGTCTATGACCGCGAGGTCAAAGGGGCTTTTTTGGGAAAGTGCCCTTTTCATCGTTAAAAAGCCGACCAACCCCTCCTGAACTACTTCCACCGACGCTCCAAAATTGTTTAGAGTTTTTGCGATCGTAGATCCTACAGTCTGGTTGTCGTCTATAACCAGTATCTTTAGCCCGTCGAGAGCCAGGTCTTTCTCATGCTGAGAGACGGTAAAACCCCTTAAAGGAATGTAAAACCAGAACTCCGATCCTGGACCTCCCGGTCCCCTTGGGTTACATGGACTGTTAAAGCCTATTTCGCCGCCCATTGCGGTGACCAGCTGTTTGGATATTGCCAGACCTAGCCCTGTCCCTCCGTATTTACGGGAGGTCGACCTGTCCGCCTGGGTGAACTTATCGAAAATATCGGTGCCGTCGTCCTTCTTTACCCCTATTCCGGTGTCCAATACGGAAAATCGTACGGTCTGTCCCAGGTTCACTTTGTCTTCCAGCGACAGATGAACGCAGACTTCCCCTTTATCGGTGAACTTGATGCCGTTGCCTATCAGGTTTATCAGGATCTGCCTGATTCTCCCTCTGTCGCCTTTGAAGATCGATGGAACCGAGGGCTCTATAAAAGGTATAAGCTCTATCCTTTTATCGTAGGCTCTCAGGGCCAACAGGTCTATCACCTGATACAGCATATCTCGAAGGTCAAAGTCGGAGTTATCCAGATCTATCATTCCCGCTTCGATTTTGGAGAAGTCCAGAACGTCATCTATAAGATCTAACAGAGAGGCTGCGCTGTCCTGTACCGTCTTGGCGTAGCCCATCTGTTCCTTCGTCAGGTCGGTGGTCAGAAGGAGCTCTATCATGCCGATGATCCCGTTCATAGGTGTCCTTATCTCGTGGCTCATATTGGCGAGAAACTCGCCTTTAGACCTATTAGAGGCCTCTGCCTTGGCGGAGGTCTCTAACAGCTTTTTGTTGCTCTCCCTGAGGGCTTTCTCTGTCTCTATTTTGTCGGTTATATCCCTGGCTATAGCGTATATAAGCGGTCCTTTTGCGGTGGATCGCCACTCTATATTGCGATACGAGCGGTCTTTGCATAGGTAGCGATTTTCGAACCTCGATACCCTTTCTCCTGATCGAAGGATCTCCATTGCTTCAAAGGTCTTTTCCCTGTCGTCAGGGTGGACTAGATCTATGAACATGGTTCCCGTCAATTCCTCCAGAGGAAACCCTAAAACCCTCTCCCACTCTGGATTTAGCTTTATGAACTGACCGGAGGTGGTGGCTATGCACAGAAGGTCCAGGCTGGAGTTGAAGTAGTGCTCCAGCTCCTCTAAGGCGTCATTCAGAGATCTCTCCATCACGATTTTTTCCATGACGTCCCTGACGGCTATCATGATCATCGGCCTACCGTCCGCCGAGCCTGAGGATATAACCTTCATGTCGCTAGGCGGATGTATGTGGGAAGGTAAGGAGAAGGTTATAGAGCTGTCCTCCAGAGCAGCCTGTAGCCAGTGGTTCAGTTTCTGTCGATCGGCCTTGGTTAAGGTCTCAAGGTCTATACTTTCAGGGCTTTCGGTTCTAAAAAAACCCAAGGCGAGCTCGTTGGCCTCTAGGACGGTGAGCTCGCCTGGATCTACTATCATCAAGGGGGTGGAGCTACTCTGGAAAAATTCCTGGAATAATCCGTTCATGGCCCTCTCCTCCCCGGGGGTGCTCTACTCTCCGAAAAGTGACTGGATTATGTCCTCTACCCTCTCTATTTCGGTGACTTTAGTGACGTTGCTTCCGCAGAAGAACAATCCCTGCTCCCAGTTGCCTCTGTAGGCCTCTACAAGGGCCTGGGCTATACAGAAAGTCTGCTTTTCCTTCTTATAGCGACAATGGGTCAGGCAGTTGGCTATGCAGGGTTTGCTGTCCACCTCTCCTTTGAGGTAGCGGTCCACCATAGGGGAGCGAAGGGCCCTGCCCGGCAGACCGGCGGGGCTCTGTATAAGCACTACGTCTTCCTCTTTTGCGTCCACGTAGGCCTGTTTAAACCTGATATCCGCGTCTCCCTCTTCGGTGGAGGCGAATCTGGTGCCCATCTGGACCCCTCTTGCACCGAGGCTAAAGGCTTTAAGTATATCCTCTCTGTCCCATATTCCTCCGGCGGCTATGACCGGAATGTCCAGCCCCTCTTCCTTGAGAAAGGCCACCAGTTCGGGAACCACCGTCTCCAGCGAAAGGGCTGGGTCGGTTACCATCGCCTCGTCTCTGGCCCCTAAGTGTCCACCGGCGTAAAGGGGGGTCTCCACCACAAATCCATCTGGAGCTTTCCCGTAGGTTTTCTGCCATCTCCTCATTATCAGCTGGGCCGCTTTCGTGGAGCTGACTATAGGCACCAGGGCCACATCGGGATAGTCTCTGGTATACTCAGGTAACTTCAGGGGAAGACCTGCCCCGGAGATGATCACGTTAGCTCCTCCCTCACAGGAGGCTCTGACGTGAAGCTCGTAGTCCGTGAGTGCCACCATGCAGTTTACCGCCAGGATTCCCTCTGGGCCCGCTATCTCCCTGGCCTCCGCTAGGTAGTCCTTTATCGCCTTCTGGTTCGTCTCAAAATAGTTTCTTCCTGTAAAGTCGGGATGGGCAGCAGCCAATCCCACCGATGCGATAGTTCCGATCGCACCGGATCGGGCCACAGCTCCGGCCAGTTTTGGACCGGATACCATGACTCCCATGCCTCCCTGTATAAGAGGGTATTTGGGACGGTGCGATCCGATCTGTAGAACAGCCATATCCATAACTCTCTCTCCCTTCAATGCCTTGCTTGTGGGGTGCAGGTGTATCAAGATCATTTTATCTCATATCCATGACTAGGACCACGAACCAGACCTCTATATGTGGTCCTATATCGAAAAAATAAAAGGGAAAGAAGGGAAAAGTATGAGGTCTTGGTTTGTCCTGTTTCTGTTTTGCTTTTTTACGTGCTTTTTGTCACCTTCCTACGGTTGTACCGTGGTGGTGGCCGGAAGGGACGCTACCGTCGACGGTTCGGTTATAGCCTCCCAGACCGCCGATGGATGGTACGATTCTAACTTGCGGTATATTCCCGCTATGGATCATTCTGCCGGTGACATGGCCCCGGTGTATCTATACCTGCTGGGAGAGGACGACCGAAAGCCTCAGAGGATAGGGGAGATACCTCAGGTATCCAGGACCTACGGATATTTCAAGACGGGCTATTCCAGTTACAACCAGCACCAGCTGGCTATCGCCGAGTCCACTATAGGTCAAAAGGACGAGCTAAAGGCTTTTTGGCCTGAGACCAAGGCCATAATGACCATAGAACAGCTCGCCGTATTCGCCCTACAGAGGACCAAAACCGCAAGGGATGCCATAGGTCTGATGGGAAGTTTAGCGGAGACCTACGGTTTTCTCGGGTCCTGTGCCAACGAGGGAGAGGCCCTTGCGGTTGCCGATCCTAACGAGGCGTGGATATTCGAGATAATGAGCGTCGGTTTCGACTGGAGTCCCGACTCCGGTGTTCCTGGAGCTATATGGGTCGCAAAAAAGGTTCCCGACAATCACGTAGCTGTCCTGGCTAACGCCAGTAGAATCGACTTTATCGACGTCGACGACAGGGAGAACTATATGTTCTCCGATAACTACATGGAGCCTGCCGTAAGGTTCGGTTGGTACGATCCATCTTCCGGCGTCCCCTTCAATTGGAGAAAGGCCTACTCCCCCGATTCCGGTGTATGGGCCTCCTCCTCCATGTGGGTCCGAGGCAGAACCTACGGCATATACAGAGAGCTCGCTCCCTCTGTAAACTGGGATCCCTACGGCGAGCTTGGCTCTTATCCCTTTTCCTTCTCGCCGGAGAAAAAGGTGTCGGTGCCCATAGTGATGGACCTCCTCAGGTCTACTTTGAAGGATACGGTTTTTTCCATGGAGGACAATCAGGCGTGGCTGGTTCCCGGTGTCAACGGCGAGTTGAGAAAAAGCGAGCTGGCCACCCCTCTTCCCGACAGGGCGACGAGAACCTTGTTGAACATCCCCTATTCGAGGCCGGTAGCGGCAAAATCCTCCTGGAGCTTCGTATCCCAGAGCAGAAGCTGGCTCCCTGACGACATAGGGGGGGTTCTCTGGATAGGCCTGGGGCTTCCTCACTTTTCCTGTTACGTCCCTATATACTCGGGCTCCAGAGATACCCTGGAGAGCTGGAGAAACTTCGATCCCGAGTTTTTCGACCCTCTCTCGATGAGGTGGTGTGTCAGCCTGGCGGGAGATCTTGTGAATCGGGTATACCAGAGGGCCATGAAAGACCTGGTTGACGTCAGAGCACCTATGGAGGGCGAGTTTATTCGCTCTCAGCCCGAGGTGGAGAGGGAGGCCCTCGACCTCTACGCCCATTCACCGGAGAGTTCCTCTCAGTTTTTGACCGCCCTCACCTTGAGTCGGATGGACATGGTCCATAAGGCCTATTGGAGCCTCTGCCGAAAACTTATAGCTAAATACGCAGGGAATAAGCTTTGGTAATGGTCCGCTGGATTGTATGCCTTTTTCTGTGGCTCTCTTTTCCTTTAGACCCCTCCTGGGGGGAGTCCTTTTTTATCGAAGGGGCCGGGAGAACCATACACGTTCTCTGCCTTCCTGTCGATCCTCCCTACCTCATAAGGAGGCCCGATGGAGAGCTTGATGGTTTTTTCGTCGATCTCATAAAGGCCCTGGCGGAGACGGAAAACCTGAGAATCAGCTTTAGGGTCGGCGGATGGGAGGACCTTCGCCAGTCTCTCCATCGGGGAAGGATCGACGTGGTTTTAGGAACACCCCACCCTGTCCCGAAGGATAGGGAACCTTTTTCCTATCTTCAGGTCTACAACGTCGATCCCAGCGATTTCGGCGGGGAGAATCCTTTAAGTCGCCCCTTACGAAGGGTGTCGGGCAAAGACCTGGGGGACCTGTGTTTCTCCGTTCCGGTGGTGGAGGAACCCTTCTCCTGCATGGTAAAAAGGGACAGCTACGTAAAGTCCCTGAGGGACCTAAAGGACCAGTCGATGGTGGTGCGGAGCGGCTCTCCTGCGCTGGAGTTTCTGTCCAGCGGTGGGCTGACGTCACGAATGATAGCCGTCGCCTCTTTGGAGGACGCCATGAGGCTGGTGTCCTCAGGAATCTATCCAGGGGCTCTGATGGGAACCTATCAGGGGCTTTATCTGAGAGAACAGCTTGGTTTTAAAAACCTTGAGTACATCATGCCTCCGGTGTTTACCCTAGAGAGAGGGATGGTCATAGCTAAAGGGGACGCCGGGCTGGCGATGAAGTTAGGGAGAGCCTTCGAGGGCATGAGGCAGACCGGTGCCTATAGAAGGCTCCTTTCCCGGTGGTTCGGTGGTTACGATACCACCATCATAGACAGGGATCTAGCCATGAAAATAGGTGCGGTGTTCGTCGCCGTCCTCTTCTTGATCGGTGGCTGGAACATCATCCTCAAAAGAGAGGTCGCCAGGATAACCAGGGAAAGGGAGAAGATCCTCGATTTCACCAGAGACGGTATAGTGGCGGTGGACAGAGAAGGCCACGTTTCGATGATAAACAAAGTCGCCCAAGATCTCCTGGCGGTGGACGAAACGGTCCTAGGCCTATGGTCGGAGGACGTAATACCGGACGTCGACTTTTCCACGGTGCTCCAGACCGGAGAGGCGGTCTTCGACGTAGAGCAGAATCTCCGGGGCTCTCTGGTAATAGCTAATAAGGCTCCGGTGATGTACAGAGGTTTCGTCTACGGTGCCATCGCCACCTTCAGGGATATGACCGAGATCCACGCCCTGGCGGAGGAGATAACCGGCGTTCGGATGTACGTAGAATCTCTCAGGGTTCAGAACCACGAATTTCAGAACAAGCTACAGGCCATAGCGGGCTTGATCCAGATGGGGCGATATGAGAAGGCCATAGAGTTTATCACCAACGAGGCAAAGCCTGCGAGTTCCTCAACCTCCTTCGTCTCGGAGAACATAAAAAATCCCGCAGTAGGAGGCATCGTCATAGGTAAAGTCGGTCGTTGCAGGGAATTAGGCATAGATTTTCTCATAGACCCTGACAGCTTCTGTAACGAGACCGAAGGTATCAGCGATCAGGCCATGGTGGTCATAATAGGCAACCTTCTGGAGAACGGTATTGAGGCGGTTCTGGCTTCGGGGGTGGAAAATCCCAAACTGGAGTTTGCTATTTTTGACGAATCCAATAGAATAATGATCAGCGTGGTGGACAACGGCGGAACTATGACCGACGAAATAGCCTCCAGGATGTTCACGAAGGGCTTTTCGACCAAGACCAGAAGTCGTCCGTCTGGCTTTGGTCTCTACAACGTCAAGAAGCTGGTCGACGCTATGGAGGGGGATTTATCGGTGGATTATGTAACAGGGGAGTACACCGAATTTATGGTGACTCTTCCGAACGGAGGAATATAAGCATGGATTACATCGATGTATTAGTGGTGGAGGACGATCCGATGGTCGCCGATATCCATCAGAGTTACGTGAACTCGGTGGAGGGATTCCGGGTGGTCGGAATGGTCGATAACGGCCTTAAGGCGCTGGATTTTCTGAGAAAACGGCCTGTCAGACTGGTAATTTTGGATATATTTCTACCAGGTCTTGACGGAATGGGAACCCTTGAGAAGATCAGAGAGGGCGGAAGCAACGTGGACGTCATAATGATCTCAGCGTCAAGGGATAAGTCCACCGTCAACAGAAGTATCCAGGCCGGTGCTTTCGACTATATAGTCAAGCCCTTCGCCTTCGAGAGGATAAAGGCGGCGCTGGAGGCCTTTAGGCAGGTGGTCCATCGGTTGACCGAGGGACCTAGTCAGGTGGATCAAAACGACATAGATAACCTGCTGTTGGCCAGAAACAGGAAAAACGTCCAAAGCACCCTGCCTAAAGGGCTAAACCCCCACGTTCTCAAAAAAGTGGAGGAGCTTATAGCCAGAGCGGACAGGCCCCTCTCTTCGGTGGAGGCCGCCGACGTCATAGGGGTGTCCAGGATAACCGCCAGGCGTTATCTGGAGTACCTGGTGGCCTCGGGCTCCGCTACGATGGAGAGGGAGTACCAGGAGGTCGGAAGACCTATAAACAAATATCTAATAGTTAAGTGAGGCTCCTTTTGGGGAGCTTCACTTTTTTTGTGCCCTTGTACAAAAGGGAACACTGGCATACATAAGTTTTGTTTTTCTGTTCTCCTTTATCGGAATACAGTAGAATGACAGTGAGCCGTCTTAGCCTGTTTCGATTTGGGCGGTGCGGAGGGTTTTAGGTCACGCTGAGTTTCTGGCGTGAGAGCCGATTTAAGGAGGGTATCGTTTCAATGTCAAAAGTTTTTGGAAAAGGGATATTGCTCGCTCTGGCAGCTGTGTTCACCGCATCGGCGGCCTTTGCCTGCACACCTATCGGTGTCGGACGTGACGCTACGGTAGACGGATCGGTCATGACCAGCCATACCTGCGATGGATGGTACGACAATCGAATTCAGATAGTTCCTGGTGAGAAGTTTGAGGACGGAGCAATGGCGCCGGTTTATCAGCATGTATGTCATGGGACCCAGCCCACAAGGCCTCTCCAGAAGGTTTTAGAGATTCCTCAGGTAAAAGAGACCTATACCTACTTTCACGTAGGATACCCCTTCATGAACGAGCATCAGCTCATGATGGGAGAGGACACCTGGAGCGGCAGGGACGAGCTCTACGCAAAGGACGGGGCTTTCTGGATCGAGACCCTCCAGATCTTCGGCCTTCAGAGGGCCAAGACCGCCCGTGAGGCCATCGCCGTAATGGGTGAGCTCGCCGAGAAATACGGTTACAGCGACGGTGGGGAGACCCTCATAATCGCCGACACCAAAGAGCTCTGGGTATTCGACGTCTGTGGTCCTGGAATGCTCTGGAGTCCCGACAGCGGCAAGCCCGGTGCCATCTGGGCAGCTCGCAGGGTTCCCGACGACCACGCTATCGTATGTGCTAACCGCTCCAGAATTGGAGTCATCGACTTCGACGATAAAGAGAACTTTATGTACTCGAAAAACGTCACAGAGCTTGCTGAGCAGATGGGCTGGTGGACCCCTGGAACCGAGTTCAACTTCTCCAAGGCCTACAACCCCAATCCCTACGGGTCCGATCACTACCAGTCGCTCAGGGAATGGAGGGCCTTCAGCCTTCTCGCTCCTTCTCAGAACTTCGAGCCCAGATCCCAGGCTTACGACTACCCCTTCTCCGTCAAGCCCGACAAGAAGGTCGCCGTACAGGACATAATGGCCATATTCAGGGATCATCTGGAGGGAACCGATTACGACCTTACCAAAGGCATGGCCGCCGGTCCCTTCGGCAACCCCCATCGCTGGCCCACTCCTAAGTCGGTCCGCCCTGAGGGCAAGGAAAACATGGATTGGCCCAGAGCTATCTCTATGTTCCGCTGTTCCTACAGCTTCGTATCCCAGAGTCGTGAGTGGCTTCCCGATCCAGTCGGCGGAGTCCTGTGGTTCGGTCAGGATTCACCTGACACCACCCTCTACGTCCCTATCTACTGCGGCGTGACCAAAGTCCCCAATGGATGGAGCGAGGGAGTTCGCCACGAGTACGATCCTAACTCCGCCTGGTGGGCCTTCAACTTCGTAAACAACTGGGCTCAGCTTCGTTGGGATTCGATGATCGTCGACATAAACGAAGAGCAGCAGAAGTGGGAGAAAGAGTTCTTCATGCAGCAGAACGCAGTGGAGAAAGAGGCCGCAGAGCTCTACAAGAAGGATCCTGCCAAGGCCGTCGCTTTCCTCACCGACTACACCTACGGCAACATGGAGAAGGTCCAGGACGCCTGGTGGAGCCTCGCATGGAAGCTGGTCGGCAAATATCAGGACGGTTACATGATGAGCCCCGAGGGCAAGCAGATTCAGCTTGGCTACCCCACATGGTGGCTTGAGGCCGTCGGTTTCGGCGAGGGCTTCGTAGACTAGACTGTTTTTTGGATCGCCATGGCTTAGACGCTGTGGCGATTCGCTTTACTTTTGTTCGAGAACTACGTACTTTTAAGGCCTAATAGGATAAATAACAAGACAAAAGAGCACGATTTCTTGAACTCTCCGCCTGACCCCCTATAATTGAGCTCAATCCTAAAGGCACGGAAGAATCCAAGTAAAAAAAACGTTCAAGGAGGTAACTTTATAATGCGTAAGTTTTTAGCGGTTGCAACGATAGTATCCCTGGTGACGATGTCCTCTCTGGTCGCCTTTGCCTCTCAGGCCCCTGAGGTAAAAGACCCCATAATAGTCACCACCTGCGGCCAGAGTCCTGCTGCGGTAATGATCAAGATGTCCTCAATGCAGGCCGGTTTCAAGGCGGAGCACAACAACAACCTTACCGCCGCCGACATAAAGGGCAAAGGCTACGCCACCCTCATCGTCACCAGCGGAACCAGCATGAAGGGAATGGGTGCCGCAGGCACCAACGTAGACAAAGAGATCGCCCGTACCCTTGAGCTTATGGACGCCGCCAAGGCTGAAGGCCTTCTCGTAATCGGAGCTCACGTCGAGGGAATGGCCCGTCGTACCGACCAGTCCGACCAGGCCTCCATCGACGCGGTCCTCTCCAAGGCCGACGTTATCCTTGTCACCATCGATAGCGACAGCGACGGTTTCTTCACCAAGTACGGCGAGGAGCACGGTAAGCCTATCATAAAGGTAAAAGACGCTCTCGGCATCGGCCAGGGCCTTAAGAACTAGCTCTGTCGGTGTCCACGAACGGGGTCTCGCCTTAAGGGGGCCCCGTTCTTATTGCAAAAGGAGAAAGGACGAAGAGAATGACCATGTACCACCACTCAATAGCCGTCCTGGTAGTTATAGCGGCGGTTTTTGCCCTGGCCAAACGGATGAAGGTCACTACCGAACTCTCTATGTTCTTAGGTGCCCTCTTCGGAGCTGTGGCCCATATGCTCTTGCCCAAAGGGGTTGACCCTAGGTCCTCCATAGGGATAGCTGAACTCCTCCGTCACGTCGTCGAGGGAGCCTTCACCTACTACGATGTCTGTCTCATATTCATGAGCGCAACCTTCTTCATGGCCCTGTTCAAGGAGGCCGGAGGAGTCGCCTTTATAGTTCGCAAGATAGTTCGCAGTTTCGCCAGCCGTAGGATCATTTGCCTTCTGCTTCTCACGGTGGTTATGCTGGTTCCCGGTGCAATAACCGGATCGGGGGCTACCACCGTCCTCACGGTAGGAGCTCTGGTGGGTTCGGTCCTGGCAGCTATGGGAGTTTCGGAGACCAGAAGGGTCGCGCTTATCTTCATGCTGGCCGCTATGAGCGCCGCCGCACCTCCGATAAACCTCTGGGCTATGATGGCCGCCGCTGGTGCCAATATGCCCTACGTCGGTTTTGCTAAACCCCTTATGATCCTGTCGGTTTCCGGTGCCCTTTTCTCCACCTTTTACCTGGCCGGTAAAGGGGAGAAGGTCGATGCCGAGAAGGCCCTGTCCGAGCTTCCCGTTCCTCCAGAGGGATGGAACTGGCTCAAAGCCAGCCTTCCTTTTGTGACCTTGGTCTTTCTCGTCCTGGCAGGTAGGATTTGGCCTTATTCCTTCCCCACTGTGGGCTTGCCCCTTATATTCATGATCTGTGCTGTGGTCACCGTTTTGCTCAGCCCTGTGAAGCTCAAAATAATGGACATAGCCACCGATACGGTCAAGAACCTTCTGGGATTGGTCGGTATCATGGTGGTAGTCGGTTCTCTGATTCAGGTTATGGCTCTCAGCGGTTCCAGGGGACTTATATCTTTGGCGGTGGTAACCCTGCCTATGACGGTGCTCTTCGCCACCCTCTGGATAATACTGCCTCTGGCGGAAGGTCTGGTCCAGTACGCAGTGGCTCCTTTGATAGGGGTTCCTCTTATAATGCTCTTTAACATGAAAGGTCTCGATCCGATCATCTCCCTTTCCGCCTGGGCGGTTATGTGGCCTCTGGGAGACTGCCTGCCACCTACGGCGGTCGTCGGCAGGGCCACGGTGATGGAGATGGGCTATAAGGGCCGTTACTTCGGCGAATTCGTCAAGGCCTGTATTGTCCCCTCTCTTTTCATAGCTTTGCTGTGTACTCTGTTCCTCATATACAGCAAAAACCTGGCTTTCCTTGGAGGTTAGAACTATGAATCTCGTTACGATAAACAACGCAGTTATGGTGCTTTATTACCTTATAAGCGCTTTTTTCCTGATCGCCGTCGTCAGGAACTTTGTGAAGACAAAAGACCCTCAGGAAGCGGTGCTCTACACCATCGTGATGATGCCTTTCGTCCTGCGGATTCTCAGGCTCAAGTAGAGGGGATGGCGGTATTATGAACCTTAAATCGATAAAACTGGCAGCCCTTTTGGCAGCCGGTGGACTTGTGGCCCTTTCGGGGTCGATGTTCAGGGAGCATCGGTTCTTTCAGGAGCCGACGGTAGCCGGTCCAGGGGTGACGGAGGTCAAGAAACTGAGCGATTTCAGCCCCGTTATCGCTGGCTCCGTCAACGACTGCAACGTCTACATACTGGACAGCGGAGTTCCCGGTGGTACGGCCTTCATCATAGGTGGAACCCACCCGGAGGAACCTGCCAGCAACCTGAGTGCCCAGATGTTCGTCGAGAACGCCGTGGTGGAACAGGGACGGGTCATAGTGGTCACCAGGGCCAACACCAGTGCCTCCCAGATAACCAGAAACGGCGAAGCCTATCCCCGTTTCTACACCGTTCAGACCCCCTGGGGTGAGAAAAAATGGCGAATGGGAGACCGTTGCACCAACGCACTGGACTCCTGGCCTGACCCTGAGGTCTACGTCCATTATCCCAGCGGTCAGAACCTGGCCTACATGGACATAAGAAACCTCAACAGGACCTGGCCTGGCAGGCCTGACGGTCTCGTAACCGAGAGGACCAACTTCGCCATGATGGAGATGATCCGCAACGAGGACGTAGACGTTGTTTTGGACTACCACGAGGCGGAGCTGGAATACCCTGTGGAGAACACCATAGTGGCCCACGAAAAGGCTCAGGCCGTGGCGGCCATGACCTCCATGATGCTCACTTCCTCCGTTTTCCCGGTGCCTATCGGAATGGAGTTCTCCCCTACAGCCCTTCACGGTCTGTCCCACAGGGAGATAGGAGACCATAGCCAGGCTATGTCCCTTCTCGCTGAGGTCGCAGAGCCTATGCTTGACCGGATCAGGGGAATCACCGACGAAGAGCTTCTCATGAGCGGCAGGGATCGTTTTGTCATGAAAGCCGGAGAGCACAAGCTTCTCTACGCCCCTATCGACGAGAGCGGTTGGCCCATAGATATCAGGGTCGGTCGTCACGTGACCACCTTCATGACCATCCTGGACGTTTTCAACCAGGTCGATCCATCGAAGGCAATCGTCGTCTCAGGGATACCTTCCTATCAGGAGATGGTCGATAACGGACTGGGTATCTACTTCAAAGACCCTAGCTCGGTCCCGTCGGACAGGGTTTTCATCGATTAACCTAAACGCTAAAAAAAGAGGACAGGGCTTGCCCTGTCCTCTTTTTTTAGCAGTTATTTGTCAGTGAACCTGGAAGTTGTTATAATCGAGAACAGTTGAACATATCGGACGATTTGTGATCGTAAATATACGACCTCAGGAGGTGGAGTGGTGAGCGAGATCATGACCATAGAGGAACT
The DNA here is from genome assembly GCF_900177735.1 of Dethiosulfovibrio salsuginis. Classification (NCBI taxonomy): domain Bacteria; kingdom Thermotogati; phylum Synergistota; class Synergistia; order Synergistales; family Dethiosulfovibrionaceae; genus Dethiosulfovibrio; species Dethiosulfovibrio salsuginis. The sequence continues at coordinate 26,636 of NZ_FXBB01000016.1, forward strand.
GGCCGTTTATCTTAAGATATCAAAGTCAAGCATGTATAAACTCTGTCAAGAGGGAAAAATTCCGGGGAACAAGGTGGGACGGCATTGGCGTTTTCAGAGGGAAGTCATAGATAGTTGGCTGGCGGACCACTCGGTAAGCTCCGATCATGGCTCTATCTCCATGAAGGATCTCAGAATCATCGTGGACCAGGCCATAAAGGCCGCTGAAAAAGGCGAACCTCTAGGAGAGGGCCTCCTCGAAAAAATAGTGGACGATGTGGTAGGAGGGGATTCAAATGGACTTTGCCAGGATTAGCGAGGAACACAGGGAAGAGCTTATCAAGGCTGCATCAGCGGCCATGAAAAACTCCTGGTCCCCTTACAGTCGGTTCTCCGTAGGGGCGGCAATCCTCATGTCCGACGGAGAGATAGTCACAGGCTGTAACGTGGAAAACTCCTCCTTCGGTCTCACTAACTGTGCCGAGAGGACCGCCGTCTTTTCAGCTATCACGAAAGGCTACGGCACAGGAGATTTTTTGTCTATCCTCATAAGGACCCAAGGGGATGAGCCTAGTTCCCCCTGTGGCGCATGTCGTCAGGTCCTCTCGGAGTTTTTCAGCGGAGACGCCGTCGTGGTCGCCGTTGGCGACGGAGGTAAATCTATGACCTGGACGGTTAAGGAGCTGTTGCCCGATGGTTTCCGACTTTGAGGGCTCTCTTATAGGCAACGGTTCCCCTGTTTCCCTTGAAAGCCTCTCTATAACCGTTCTCGCAGAGGACACCGTCCTTTACGAGACCCCTTTTCTCGGGCAGCACGGCATCTCCCTCTACCTGGAGACCCTTCGGGACGGAGAGGTATATCACGTCCTGATGGACGTAGGGCAAAACCCTCTGGCTCTGGTCAACAACATGGAGGAGCTGGACATCGACCTGGACGATCTGGACGCTATAGTCCTTACCCACTGTCATTACGACCATACAAGAGGAATAGCCCAGCTTTTAGAGGCATCGTCAAGGTCCGGTATCCCGGTCATAGCCCACCCCAGTATATTTCGTCCCCACTACGTCACCGATCCTGAGTGGCGACATATAGGCATGTCTCCTGAGGATTCGGCCAGAAAAATAGAGGATGCTGGGGGAAAGCTGGTTCTAACCTCCGACCCTATGGCGGTTATTCCTGGACTTTTCGTCTCTGGACAGGTCCCCAGAAAAAACAAAATAGAGCTACCTCCTAAGGGGCTTTTCACCTCCCAGGGTGGGATGGCGGTACCCGACAGGATGGAGGACGATATGTCCCTCTACGCCCTGATCGAGGGGGTAGGCATGGTGGTCCTCACAGGATGTGCCCACGCCGGCATAATCAACATAATAGACCATGGAGCCTCCCTTTTCCCCGACATGCCTCTCGAAGGGGTCGTCGGAGGGCTCCATCTCATAGAGGCGGAGCCGGAGGTCATACAGTGGACCGCCGAGGCACTAGGGGAGAAGGAGCCAAGCTGGATCGGTGCAGGCCACTGTACGGGCTTTGGGGGCCAGATGGCCCTGGCGGCTATCCTTCAGGATATGTTCTTCCCCCTGAGAACCGGCCTTATAATCCACGTCGACGAGGACGGCATGGAGCTCGAATCGGTGGTGGACGTCCGCTTCTAGTGATATAATGATAAGGAAAATCGATATCGTTATATTGGAGGCGGTTTTATGTATGCAGTAGCGTCCTGTGGAGATGGACCGGAGGCAATGGTTGCCGATCGTTTCGGTCGTGCTCAGTTTTTCGCCTTTTTCGACGAGGCAGGTGCTTTTCTTAGGTCGGTCAAAAACGACAGCTCCTCCGCAGCTCACGGAGCTGGCGGTCAGGCGGTGGCGGTAATCGCTTCCGAGGGAGCCAAGGTGGCCATAGGACCTCAGTTTGGGGTCAACGCCGAATCGGCGATGAAAGCAGGAGGAATCTCCGCATTCTCCGCATCGGGATGTACGGTTTCCGAGGCGGTCTCTCAGTGTATCGCCGGAGGCCTCAAAAAGCTCTTTTAAAACGGGAAAAAGGTAAGCCCCTTGACGAGAGTCGAGGGGCTTACCTTTTGTTTATCCTGTGATTCTCTTTATCTCCTGCCATATGTGATCGATAGACGGTCTCATGTGCTCTACAGGGATACTTCCGGAGGCGACGGACTCGGGGATATCCCTCGAAAAGGGAATCTCCCCTATCAGCGGGATCGTCAACTCCCTGCAAACCTCTCTGACCCTAGGGGCCATATCGGTCACGTCGCTTTTGTTGAGTACCACCGCCATAGGAATGTCCATGTCGGCGGTAAGCTGGTGAAGCCTTTTAAGGTCGTGAATCCCCGACTCGGTGGGCTCGGTGACCGCCAAGGCCAAAGAAGCTCCGGTTACAGCCGCTATAGCTGGGCAGGCTATGCCAGGAGGTCCGTCGACTATGAGGTTAGGCAGTTCTAGCCTTTGGGCCTCTTCCTTGGCGGCCCTTTTAACGGTGGTCACCAGCATTCCGCTGTTCTCCCCACCGGGGAAAAGCCTGGCGTAGACCATAGGCCCAAGATGGGTGATAGCCTTAAACCATCGCCCCTGCTGTCTCGGAACCATGGTTATGGCCTCCTTCGGACAGACCATGGCGCAACCTCCACAGCCCTCACAGCCTGCGGTCACCGTGGCTTTTTTACCCTCCATACGGATGGCGTCAAAACGGCAAAAGTCCAGACAGGCACCGCAACCGGTGCAGCTTTCTTTCGAGACCTCCGCCCCGTCCATGCCTATAAAGTCGAACTTCTCCTGTCGTTCCGGGGGAACCAGTATCCACAGGTCCGGGGCGTCGACGTCGGCGTCGCACAGAGCCGCTCCCTCTTGGGAAGCGATAGACGCCAGCGACGCGGTTATGGAGGTCTTGCCGGTGCCTCCTTTGCCGCTGACCACGACGATCTCCCTCATTAAAGGACACCTCTTTTCCTGAGAGAGGACACTATTCCGTCGGTATGTCCTCTCCATAGCTCTGACTTGAGGTAAAGGTTCTCCCCTATGCCGTATATCTGGGCGACTTCCTTTGAGAAGGGAATCCTCGATATGACCTCGACGTTAAAACGGCGGCACAGTTCCTCCGGGTCTGACCCTCCTAGGTCGAACCTGTTGACCACCACCGACGCAGGCCGTTTGAGGTCCGATACCACCTCAAGGGCCAGTTCCAGATCGGCCATGCCGAAAGGGGTTCCCTCGGTGACCAGCAGGACGTAATCCGATCGGCTCACCGCCTCCACCATAGAGCAGGACGTTCCAGGAGGACAGTCCACTATTTTGACGTTTGAGTCCGTGGACCCCGCCTCTATAACCGACCGTATGACCGGAACGGGGTTAGGGGAACCCACTTTGAGCCTTCCCTCTAAAAGCCTGAGGTTTCCTCTAGATGCCTCCGATACCGTTCCGATCACGTTAGGGGTCTCGGTTATGGCTCCTACAGGGCAGACCATCGAGCAGACGGCACAGCCGTGGCACAGTCCTTTGTTCACCGTCGGAGCTAGAGAGCCGAACTGCACTATAGCGTTGAAACGACAGGCCTTGGCACACTCGCCACAACGGACGCAGTTATGGCCGAAAAGGGGTATCGGTATGGACACCTGTCCCCTCTCAACAGGATCTAGACCTAACAGAGGAGCCAGGTTAGGCTCCTCTACGTCCGCATCTATGGCTGTAACTCTGTCCAGTGCCAGGGCCAAAGAGGAGGTCAATGAGCTCTTGCCCGTTCCACCTTTGCCGCTGGCTACGGCGAGAACGGTCATCGATCAGTGGTCGCAGTCGCCGTGGTCGTGGTTGCACAGTCTACCGGTGCTCTCCAGAGACCCTGCGGTAAGCTTGGCTATGGCCTGGTCCACTGTCCCGGAAAATCCGGTTACCACGTCCACTCCTTTGGCCTTCAGCAGCTCGCAGGCCCGGGCGCCTAGACCACCGGATACCAGGACGTTTACGCCTAGATCTCCAAGCCATGCGGGCAGAACCCCAGGTTCGTGGGCCGGAGGAACGTGACTTTCCCTGGAAACCTCTACTCCATCCTGGACATCCGCTATAACGAACTCAGGGGCGTGGCCAAAGTGGGGGCATATGGCCCCAGCCTCGACGGGAAAAGCTATTTTCAAGACGAAAACCCTCTTTCTCGATCAGTATATGATAATGATTCTTGTAATCATAAGGATAGGGCTTTCGAGTAGGTTTGTCAATCCTGTCCTCGCCTTTTACAGTGACATCCTCTACCTGCCCCTCTTCCCCTTTTTCCCGGTAGGTCTCTGGCTACGTCGCTGTCTCGACAGTCGGAGCACAGGCCGCATATCCTGAAAGCCTGAGGTATGAGGGTGAAGTCCTCGCTGTGAGCCAGCTCAGATATGGCGTCGATGAGCTTATTCTCCTCCGGTACGGCCACCGACTTTCCGCAGCAACGGCAGAAAGCGTGGATGGTTATCTTGCCCTCCGCCAGGGTTATTCGGTTGAAGCCGTCTCCCTGGTCTATTAGACTCACAAAACCCAGCCTGGATAGGACCTCCACCGTCCTGTAGATCGTCGCCATGCCTATGGAAAAATCCTGTTCCTGTACCTTTGAGAGTATCTCCTGTATTCCCGGTGGAACGGGATCGTCGCACTTCTCCAGTATGGCCGATACTATGAGGTCCCTCTGTTTCGTCATCCGAAAGCCGCTTTCTTTGAGGGCTCTCATTATATTGTCTTTTTTTTCGTGCCCAGTTGTTTTATCCATCGTAATTTCCCTCCGTGATTCCTTTTTCTTATCCCACCAGATTACCACCCTTTGGTCCTTCGGTCTAGGATTATCGCCGATAGGGGTTATAATCTTACGGAAAAGGGCTTTGCGCCCGAAAGGAGGCGATCTTATATATAGAAAGTGGTCGACAGAGCTTAGGGCCGGTTTTGGCTTTAGGGTTCAGAAAATATGTCTGGATACGGGGTCGGGGTGTCCTAACAGGGAAAGCCTGACCTCCGGAGGCTGTGTTTTTTGCGACTCCTCCGGCGGAGGGACAGGGGCCTGGTTGAGAGGCGAGTCACTTGAGGATCAGATAGCCAGAGGAATGAAGTCCGCACTGGGACACTACAAGGCGAAGGCCTGTATCCTTTACTTCCAGAGCTACTCCGCCACCTACGGATCTCCCGATCGCTTCATAGAGGCGGTGGAGAGGGCGACGGTCGCCGCCCGCCGATTTGTCCCTGTGGTTGGGCTATCGGTGGGAACTAGGCCGGACCTGGTCCATCCCTGGGTGGTGGATTATCTGACGTCCCTCGTCAGGCCCGACTTTCAGGTCTGGCTGGAGCTTGGGGTCCAGACCACCGACGAAAAAGGGCTTCTGTGGCTCAGGCGGGGACACGACCTTAAAGCGGTGGAGGACTGTCTGGAGAGATGCCAGGACAGCCCCTTCTCCCTCTGTGCCCATCTTATAGCCGGTATCCCAGGCGAAAGGGAGGATCAGCTTCTTCGCTCCGCCCGGTGGCTTCTGGACAGAGGGGTCTCGGGCCTCAAGTTTCATCCCCTTTACGTCCTAAAAGACACACCTCTTGAGGGACTCTACCGTCAGGGGGACTTCGAGCCTCTCTCCATGGAAGACTACGCTAGCAAGGTCGCTAAGGTCATAGACCTAGAGGGAAGTCGTTTCGTGGTTCAGCGTATTGCGGCGGACGTGAGAGGGGAAAGGCTTATAGCCCCCAAATGGATAGAGGATAAAAACAGGGTTATAGCGGAGATAGAAGGTCGGTTGGGCTGTCACTCTATGGAAGTGAAGGTTCCTGTGTCATAATGGAGGTATATCCTATTTTGAAGGAGGTTTTTGTGGTGAAGTTTAGAAAAACGCTTTTGCTGGCGATGGCATCTTTGCTGTCTATCGCCTTGGCTACCGCCGCTTTTGGAACGGACTCCAGTTTTGTGGAGAGCTACTACTCCGCCCTGGAGGCGTCTATTTCCGACGGCAACACCTATCGACTAGGGGAGTTTATCGACGAGGAAAGCGACTTCGGCAAGGACACAATATCCTGGGTAATTAGGCTAAATCGCCTCGGGGTATCCGGGGAGTTCGACGGCCTAGCGGTCGGAGAAAAGGTCGCTAAAGGGGATAAAGAGAGCCTCAAGGTCTCCGATCGGCTGACCCTCAGCTACCCCGATGAGAGGATCAGGGTTTTCGACTACAGGAGGGAATACCTTCTGGAGAACGGCAGGATCGTCGCCGAAATATCCGACTACGACAGATCGTTCCCCGAGCTTTCCGCCGAAAGGACGAAAAAAACTCCATTAGAGAGGATGGAGTCCTCGGTCTCCTCCGTTCCGGTGGGCAGAGCTAAGGCTCCGGTCTCCGATTCCCCGAAGATGACCGCTTTTCTTCCCTCTCAGGATGGCAGGGACCTTAAGGTGCTTGTGAGATGGGATAACCCCCTTGATATGGCGGTTCAGCTCGCTGGGGACGTCCTGACAGGCGAGGAGTTGGAGTTCATGATGGACCAGGTTCCTCCCATCGCCGAGGGCGCAATTTCCATGGTGATGGTAAAAGACGGCATACCGGAGATATACGGTGCTATCAGGCCTATAGAGGGAATCAACCCCTCCGACGCTGTCCGGGTGGTTGTATCCCGTATATCTCAGGAAACCGGGGACGACCTGACCTTAAAGCCCTTTGACGGCAACCTCAAGTCGGAGCTCGACCCTCTAGCCATCATTCAGCTTCCTGACGGTGCGCCGGAACTTTACTCCGCCCTGTGGAAAGGGGACGGAAGGACGGTCCTGGTCTCCCTCTCCGAGCAGGGGCTTAACTCTATGCTGGACTCTGCCTCCGGTAAAATAGCCTCTTTAGACGATAATACCGCCCTAGGGGAGTGGCCATCGGTCCATATACGGGGCTGGGTCTCCAACGAGCTCCTGAAATCCGAGCTAGTAGATGAGGATGTCCCGGTCTACGGATCGGACCCTCTTTCCATCGAAATGGCCTTCTTCAGCCTGGATAACGAGGTGACCGGTCGCTGGTTCTCCAACGCCGTAGATCTCTTCGTCGATCCCGATATGGAGTTGCCTATGATCTCCCTGGGGAAAGATCTCCCCTTCCTAGGAGGCAAGGTCCTGGGCTTTATGGCCGCTAGGCTGGGAAGAATAGACGTCGACATGCTTAAAGATGCTTTGAAAAACGAGATGCCCGGGGAAAACGTGGACGTAGCCCTCGCTCAGATGACCGATCTCACCGGCCTTACCCTCGAGGATATTCTTGATCTCCTTGACGGAAGGGTATCTCTGGTCTTAGGGGGACGGAGCAGGAGCCCTATAGGCGACGTCCCTGGAGCATATCTCCAGATAGAGCCCGATAAAAAAGAGGTGCTGACCAAAGTAGCGGAGGCACTGCCGAAGATATACGCCCTGGCTCCTCCTGTGGGACTGAGGGAGAGAAAGATATCTGGCTGGAACGTCGCTTACGCCATGAACGCCATGGCCAGTGCCACAGTCGCAGTAGGCGACGACAGGCTTTTGTTAGGTGCCCTGGATTATGAGAAGCTAAACGAACCGGCCTCGTTGCCGGACAACCTCAAGGCGGCCTCACAGCCGGAGGACATGGCGGTCATAGCCTTTTCTCTGGCGGATATAAGAGAAGCGGTCAAGGAAATAGCGGACATGAACAGCATATTCCTCCAGACCGACGAGATCAAAGACGGTATGGCTACCTTCCTGGATAGCACCGCCCATCTCGATTCTCTGGTTATAAGGATCCAGTCCCTTAAAGAGGGAAGCCTCTCGGTGAGGACCTTGAATTAACGATGGCAAACCGTCTCCACTTAACTTGGGTTCCGCTGATATTTTTGCTGGCATTTAGCTCTCCTTCTGAGGGATGGGAGATACCTCTTCCCTCAATGCCATCTATGCCCTCTATGCCATCCTGGCTCAAGGGCGATGATGCTGACCGATTCTCATCGGTGTGGGATGACTCTATGAAAAAGCTGGACTCGGCGCTGAATCGGTTGGACAAGGCCGATTCCCTCCCCGAGGAGAGGCTGATCGGCAACGACAGGTCCAAAAACGAGAGCAAAATAGACTCTATCCTCCAGGACGTGGTCACAATACTGACCGACTCTGAGACCGGAGATCTCAGGAAGGAATTCTCCAAAGTCCAGTCCGACCTGTCCCGCAGGAGGGCCAACCTGGCATCCCTCAAGGAAAAACGGGTCTCCGCCCCTGAGTCCGGTGGGCTGCTGAAAAAGGGCAAAGACGACCTGACCGCCAAGATCGCCGAGGAGGAAGAGGCCATAAAGCAGGGCGAGGTGAGGCTTGTGGAGCTTGAAAGGTCCATGGCTGCAAAACTCAAAGAGGAGGGCCTTTCCGCTACCGACGAGCAGATACAGGGCTTGTTGGCGGGGGTGACCGCCGACGACGTGGCGGCCATGTACGCCGTCTACGGCAACATCAGGATCTTTTCCGACAAGCTCACCGAACTCATGGAACAGGGAAAGGACGACCTCTCCGTCGCCAGGCGGTATTACGGCATATACTCGCTGCTCCTTCGCACCTGCGTGGTCATGAACGAGAGCTTCGTGGAGAAGATAAACGGAAAATACCTCCCTGACTTGGAGGCCATGGCCAACTCCGCCAAGACCCTCAGGGAGGATCTGACGAACCAGTCCATGGACCGGTCCCTCTCCGCCAGGCAGAGAGAGCTGGTCCGTAACAACATAGAGTCCACCGACCTCACCCTTCAGGCCATAGGGGCCTACTGGGTGTTTCTGGAGGACCAGCGGGACCAGGCCCAAAAGAACCTGGAGGGATTCAGAAGGGACTACGCCGTGGCCCACAACGCCTATCGCACAATGAAGCTGGCGAGAGGGCTTCTGGACATGGTCAAGGCCAACAAAAAGGACTTCGACGCCATAGCTAAGCTGGAGGTCCCGGAGGTCGTGGTCTTCTCCAACGACAAGCTGAGGCACGAGTTCAAAAACATCACCGAGGGGTTAAAAAGGTAGCAAAGTAAAAGAGGGCCCCTAGGGACCCTCTTTTTTAAGTTTCTAAACGACCCTTCTTATCGAGTCTATTATCGTCCCGTCCCTGTACTCCACCGCTCCGACGATCCGGTCGTCGAACTCCACAGGATCGGGAACCCCGGTCATCCTCTCGATCTCAGCCTTAAGGTCCTCTATGGCCTTGACAGGCAGGCCTCCGTCGTAGGCGGCCTTGGTCAGGTCCTCTCTGAGGGGGTTGATGCAGATGCCTCTCTCTGTGACTATGGCGTCCACCGTCTCCCCTGGGGTCACCACCGTCTGGACCCTGTCCTTTATGGAGGGAACTCCCTCCCTTATGGAAGGCACGGTGATTATGGAGAGCTTCGCCCCGGCGGCTGTGTCGCAGTGCCCGCCTGACGCCCCTCTCAACACCCCGTCGTGTCCGGTCAGGACGTCCACGTTAAAGTCGACGTCCACGTCCAAAGCGGCCAGAGCTACCACGTCCAGATCGTTGACCACACATCCAGCGGTGAAGGGGTTTGCGTACCAGGATGCGTCGATCTCCTTGTGGTTGGGATGCCCCGCCACCGACTTGGTCACGGAGGAATCGAAGCTCTGGACGTCGAAGAGGGCCCTAAACAGCCCCTCCTCCAGCATATCCGCCATGTACCCCGTTATTCCACCTATGCCGAAGCTTCCCTGAACGGAACGTTCCTTCATGTAGTCCCTGACGAACTTGGCCACCGCCAGGCTGGCCCCTCCCGCTCCGACCTGAAAGGAACAGCCCTCCACCAGAAGCCCAGAGACCCTTATAAGGTCGAAGGCGTTCTCCGCTATCTTCAGGTTTACCGGATCTTTGGATATCCTCGCCGGTCCTGAGGCTATTTTTGACGAGTCTCCCAGGGAATCCACCACCACTATCTGATCCACCAGATATTGGGGGATCGATATCCGATCCATGAGGGGGGCCTGAACCAGGTTGTCGGTAACCGCTATGACGTGGGAGGCGTAACGGGCGTCGAGCTGGGCGTAGCCCAGGGTCCCGCAGGCCGATTTGCCGGTGGAGCCGGTCATGTTCCCCATGGTATCGCAGGTCGGGGCCCCTAAAAAGGCCACGTCCACGGAGATCCTGCCCTCCTGGATGGCCCTCGCTCGGCCTCCATGGCTGTGGATCATTACCGGTATCTCCATCTCCCCCCTCGAGATCATCCTGCCGATCTCCCCTCTGACGCCGGAGGTGTGGATTCTGGATATGGTCCCTCCTCTGACCGCCTGGGCCACTATCTCGTGGGAGTCGGTGAGGGAACTGGGGGCCAGGACCAGGTTTTTGATCCCGAGTCCCTCTATGGCCCTTATAACCTGAGGAAGGACGTCGTCGCCGTTTCTCAGGTGGTGATGAAAGGAGATGGTCATGCCGTCCTGGAGGCCCGACCTCTTTATCGCCTCGGTAAGATCCTGGGCCAGCTTTTTGTGGCCGAAGGCTGGAACCGTTCTACAGGGGGCCTTGGGGGTCCAGCTATAGGACCCGTCCAGTCTGGCGAAGGCCCCGGCGAAGGGAGCAAGGCTCCCGATACCCTGGATCTCCGTCAGTACCTCTCGGCCTATGGAGTTTTTTACAGTTTTAGAGATCATAGGGAAACCTCCATGCCCGAAATGACGGCGAGCTCGATGGTCCTTCTCGCTTGGGAGACCACCGGGCCGTCCACCATCTTGCCGTCGACTGCTATAACGCCCAGACCCCGCTTCTCCGCCTCCTCCGCCGCTTTGACCACCTTCAGCGCCTTTTTCAGCGATCTCTCGTCGGGGCGGTAGGCGTCGTGGATCGGGCCTATCTGGGACGGATGGATCGCCGCCTTGCCGGAGAAGCCCAGCTGTACCGCCAGCTTACACTCGGCGCTCAGGCCCTCCAGGTCCTCGACGTCGGTGAAAACCGTGTCAAGCGCCTCCTTTCCCGCCGCCTTCGCCGCCAGCACCACGTGGCTCCTGGCGTAGAGGAGCTCTATTCCCTCTCTGGACCTGCTTATCCCCAGGTCCGCCGCGAGGTCCTGTCCCCCTAAGGTGAGGGCCGTCAGCCTAGGGGAGGATTTAGCGATGTCGTAGGCGTTCATCAGTGACAGGGCGGTCTCCAACATGCCGTGAAGCTCTATGGAGCCCACCGGTATGCCGTTGGTTTCCTCCAGCTCGGACATTATCTCGTCGGCCTCGGTTACGTCCTTGACGTCGTTCACCTTAGGCAGCCTTATACAGTCCGGTCCGGCAGGTATGACCGACCTCATATCGTCCTCGAAAAACTGGGTGTCCCTGCCGTTGACCCGGACCACTCTCTCTACTTTGCCGAAGTCCATGGCCATAAGGGCCTGGGTTACAAGCCTTCTGGCTCCGTCTTTCTCCGTCACCGCCACGGCGTCCTCCAGGTCCAAAAGCACCCCGTCCGCCCCGTAGATAGGGCAGTTCTGTATCATGGAGGGACTGTTTCCCGGCACGTAGAGCAGGGATCGGCGGGGCCTCCTGAGCTGTTTTTCCATCCCTATGCCGCTGCCTTTTTCCTGCGGAACATGGCGTAGCCGAAGGAAAGGACCGCCAGCACCAGCAGAGTCGCCGATATAGGCTTCTGGACGAAGATCGCTAGGTCGCTGTTGGCTATGGTCATGGCGTTTCTGAAATACTGCTCCGTGGAGCTGCCTAGAATTAGGGCCAGGACCAGCGGAGGCAGGGGAATGGACAGCTTGCTGAACATATACCCTCCCAGGGCGAAGGCCGCCACAAGGATGAAATCGAAGGGGCTGTAGTTGAGGAAGTAGGCTCCCATAAAGGCCATTCCCAGTATCAGGGGCAGCATTATCCTCTGAGGTATCCTGAGCAGTTGGACCAGAGGTATGGCCAGAGGCAGGTTTATGATCAGCAACGCTACGTTACCGATCAACAAAGAGGCTATGACCCCCCAGGCTATCTCGGGATTTTGGGCGAAAAGCATCGGTCCAGGTCTTACTCCCAGCATCATAAGGGCTCCAAGCATGACGGCGGTAGTTCCCGATCCCGGTATTCCCAAGGTCAGAAGGGGAACCATGGCCCCACAGGAACAGGAATTGTTGGCCGCCTCCGGGGCGGCCAGCCCCTCGATGGCTCCTTTGCCGAACTTCTCCGGCGTCTTGCTCAGCGACTTTTCCATGGCGTAGGACATAAAGGTGGCTATGGTCCCTCCCATACCGGGAAGAACACCGATGAAAAATCCAAGAGGAGAGTTTCTGAGCATAGGCATGAGGCACTTTTTGAAATCCGCCCAGGATACCCACACTTTCCCTATGGATTTTGAGTCTATTTTGTGCTCTATGTGGATCGATTTGAGGTTCTTAAACACCTCGCAGACCGCGTAGAGCCCTATCATGACCACCAGGAAGTCGATTCCGTCCTGGAGGTCTTCCACTCCCATGACAAACCGGTTTACCCCGGTCTGAGGGTCTATCCCTATGGTGGAGATCATAAAGCCGATCGCTACGGCGATAAATCCCTTCAGGATGCTCCCGTCCGACAGGGTCACAGTCGCTGTGAGGGCGAACATTAGCAACGAGAACATCTCCACCGGGCCGAACTTAAAGGCGTAGCTCGCTATGGGACCGGTGAGGAACACCAGAAGAACCATCCCTATGGTTCCGCCTATGAACGACGCTATGGCCGATATGGCGAGAGCGGACCCAGCCTGGCCGTTTTTGGTCATAGGATAGCCGTCGAAACAGCTGACTATGGCCGAGGCATCACCGGGGGTGTTTATCATAATGGAGGCCCTGGAGCCTCCGAACATAGCTCCGTAGTAGACGGCACACATGGTGATAAGGGCTGTTGTGGGGTTCATCCCGTAGGTTATAGGTATGAGGATAGCGACTCCCGTGGCGGGGCCTAGTCCTGGGAGCATTCCCATGATGGTGCCGAGAAATCCCCCGATGAAGACCCACATGACGTTGGTCACGGTGAGGGCGGTCTGAAAGCCCAGGGAAAGATTAGCAAAGACAGTATCCATTTAGATCACCTTATCAGTATCAGAAGGGCAGGAAGCTGAGAAGCCCTCGAGGAAGGCTCAGGTTCAGAGCCACCGAGAACACGCCGTAGCATACGCAGGAGAATAGCCCCGCTATAGTGATGTTCTGTACCCTATGTCCTTTGTTTATGATGGACCCCGCAAGGAACATAAATATAGCCGTTCCTATGACGTAGCCAAAGTAGTCGAGGGTCTCTCCGTAGGCTATGCCTAGGACCATTATGGCCGCTATCTTAAGCCAGATAGGTCTTTCCGAGATAAAACCGAAGGAGAAGACCTCTTTGTCCTTCTTCATCATCTCCAGGAACGTCAGAAGGCCGCCGCATAACACGGCGGCAGTGCCTATTATGTAGGGAAAAAGCCTGGGGCCGATCTCGTCCCCTGCCTGTACGTCCGGTATCTGGCTGGTGCCGTAAAGGTAGGCCAGTCCAAGCACCAGGGATATCAGGCCGGATATCATGTTTTTAGTCATCTATGTCGCACCTCCCGGTGTTTTTTGTCGTTCAAGGGGTGAAAAGGGGGAGGAGACAGGTCTCCTCCCCCTGCCCAGAGGGCGGTTAGTCTATCAGGCCGACTTCCTTTAAGGTGCTCTGGAAAGCCTCGGTTTGCTCCGCTAAGGTCGTGGCGAACTGAACTGGATCTTGGTAGTAGGACTCCCATTCCAGCTTCTTAAGCTGATCCTTCCAGGTGGGGGTCTCGATCATCTTCTCGATCGTACCCTGCCAGTAGGCTACCTGCTCCTCGCTCAGGCCCGGGGCGGCGATGATGCCTCTCCAGTGGGGGAACACCATGTCCGCTCCCTGCTCCACCCAGGGAGTCACGTCGGGAAGGGACTCAAGCCTCTTGTTGGAGCTGATCCCCAGCACCCTGAGGTTCCCTGCCTTATGCTGCTCCATGACCTCCGCAAGGCCTATGGTGATCGCCTTTACGTGTCCGCCCATGAGGGCCGGGATCTGCTCAGCGGCGGTCTTGGGGTAGACCACGAACTTGATAAGCTTAGGATCCACTCCGTACTTCTGGGCCAGCATCAGGAAGGAGATGTGGTCGTTGTTTCCAAGGCTAGGACCGACTCCGACGACCATGCCGTTAGGATCGGCGGCGATTGCCTCAAAGAGCTCCTTACCGTTGGTCCAGGGGGCGTCTTTAGCCACCGCCACGGAGATCCACTCGGTCTGGAGGTTGGCGAGGACGGTGAAGTCCTTGTAGGTGAGAGGGCTCTTGCCGAAGAGGTTGTTGAGCATCAACAGGGTCGACGTCGCCGCTATATACTCTCCCTTACCCTCTTTGCCTTTGAGGTAGTTCCATCCCGCAGCTCCGCCGCCGCCAGGCTTGTTGGTGACCAGCACCGGACGATCCACCAGCTTTTCCTCCTGAAGGGTCTTCTGCATGGTCCGACATAGCAGATCCCATCCACCGCCCGGTCCAGCAGGAGCGATTAGCTCGATGGGCCTATTAGGGGACCACTCGGCGAAGGCCGATCCCGCTAGGGATCCCAGTATCGCGGTGGCGCAAAACATTACGAACAACTTCTTCATGAAAATTATTCCTCCCTTCAAAATAAAACGCCTATGCCGCCTCTATTCCGCACTTCCACCCCTGTAACAGCTAACCCCAGGGTAAGGGCCTTGCTCACATATAGTCGTGTTTCCCTATCTGGTCCGAGTATCCTGTCACCTCAAGCCAGATTTTGTAGGACTTATCGATATGGTTTCCCCATAGAGCCGAGGCCTCCTCAGGGGAACGAGATACAAAATAGGAGTACATCTGCTCCCTGGTGCGGTAGCTCTCGTCCATCCTTTTCGCTATAACCACTCGTACCACCCTGTATCGGTCGAGCATCTCCCTGTGGTTCCATATCAGGTCGACTATCTTAGGGGCGTGGGACGCCTCGAACATCTCCTTGTTATACCGAGCGACGAGGGGAACGTAGGCGTCGGTCAGAGCTTCCCCCTGGAGGGTCGTCATGTAGGTCTTGGCCTGGTCCAGGATATGTCTGACGTTCTTTAATTCCTTTTCCGTCGCGTTCATGGCCACGTACTTTACCGCCAGGCATTCCAGGGCCTTTCTGAGGGCGAATATCTGTGCCACGTCCTTAGGCAACAGTCCCTTGACCACGTTTCCCCTCATGGGGACCCTCTCTATCAGACCCTCGGCCTCCAGCTTCTGTATGGCCTCCCTGACGGGGGTCCTGCTTATGTTGAACTCCGAGGCTATCTCTCCGTCGGTAAACCTCGTTCCAGGCTCGAGCTCTCCTCCGACGATGGCCTGCCTGAGCTGTTCGTAGACGATCTCTCTGACCGGTTTGATCTTTATGGTTTTTGCGTTGGATAAAAGGGACATACAATCCGACTCCTTTTTTGGATCCAGGATACTTGATACCGCATCCATGTCTGATATACTATTCGCAAACGAGCTGTTTGTAAAGTGCGTTTTTTCAGCAATCGCCTCCTTGAGGGGAATTTTTTCGGCGTAAAACAGATTATGACACGGGAGATGGTGGAGTATGAGCAGTCTTGCTGTAAAAATATTGTCCAGCCACATGGTAGACGGGTCCATGAAAAAGGGGGAAATGATGTCCATCAAAATCGACCAGACACTGACCCAGGACGCTACCGGGACCATGGCTTACCTCCAGATGGAGGCTATGGAGGTCGATAAGGTGAAAACCGATCTGTCGGTGAGCTACGTGGACCACAACACCCTCCAGGTTGGCTTCGAGAACGCCGACGATCACCGCTATCTCCAGTCGGTGGCCATGAGGCACGGCGTCGTCTTCTCTCGGGCGGGCAACGGTATATGCCACCAGGTCCACCTTGAGAGGTTTGGGGTTCCCGGAAAGACCTTGCTCGGCTCCGACAGCCACACTCCCACAGGAGGGGCCCTCGGAATGCTGGCAATAGGTGCGGGAGGGCTGGATGTGGCCTTGGCCATGGCTGGGATGGCCTTTTGGCTTCCTGCACCGGAGGTGGTAAAGGTACACCTTACCGGCGAGCTCTCCCCCTGGGTCGCGGCCAAGGACGTCATACTGGAGCTTCTGAGAAGGCTTTCCTGCAAAGGGGGAGTGGGGAGGATATTCGAGTACTCCGGCCCAGGACTGGCCTGTCTCTCCGTACCGGAGAGAGGAACCATAACCAACATGGGAGCGGAGCTCGGGGCCACCACCTCCCTGTTCCCCTCCGACGAGGAGACCTTACGGTTTCTCCGATCCCAGGGCAGGGAGGCGGACTACGTCCCCCTTTGTGCCGATGACGACGCCGTTTACGACGACGTCATAGAGCTGGACCTGAGCTCTCTGGAGCCCATGATAGCCCTGCCTCACATGCCCGATCAGGTGGTTCCCGTGAGGGAGGTAGCGGGATTTCCGGTGGACCAGGTCTTCATAGGCAGCTGCACAAACTCGTCCTACCTGGACCTGATGAAGGCCGCCTCCATACTGGACGGAAAGACGGTGGCCGAGGGAACCAGCCTCTGCGTCGCCCCTGGGTCGAGGCAGGTCATGACCGCCATAGCGGAAAACCACGGCCTTGCCCAGCTCATTCGATCTGGGGCCAGGATACTTGAGTGCGCCTGCGGCCCCTGCGTAGGGGTGGGTCAGGCCCCCTGTTCCGGTGGGGTCAGCCTAAGGACCTCAAACAGAAACTTCCTCGGCCGCTCCGGCACAGCCGACGGAAAGGTCCACCTAGTCAGCGTGGAGACCGCCGCCGCCTCGGCCCTCACAGGAGTAATAACCGATCCCAGGACCTTAGGGGAGCCTCGGAAGATCGCCGTGCCCGAGCGGTTCGAAATAGACGACCGAATGGTCATATGGCCCCCGGAGGACCGGTCGTCGGTGGAGGTACTTAGGGGCCCGAACATAAAGCCCCTTCCGGTCTTTCCACCTATGGGAGATGTCCTTAAGGGGGAGGTCCTCCTGAAGGTGGGGGACAATATCACAACCGACCACATAATGCCAGCGGGGGCCAAGGTCCTCCCCCTTAGGTCCAACATACCGGCCATATCGAAACACTGCTACGCCACGGTGGACCCATCCTTTCCCGAACGGGCCGTCGCCGCAGGCGGTGGAGTAATCGTCGGAGGGCGTAACTACGGCCAGGGATCGAGCAGGGAGCACGCCGCACTGGCTCCCCAGTATCTGGGCATAAAGGCGGTTATAGCCCTCTCCTACGCCCGTATCCATCGCCAGAATCTGATAAACTCGGGCATATTGCCCCTCCTATTCCAGAGCCAGGAGGACTACGAGAGGGTGAAACAGGGGGAGGTAGTTACGATAGACAACCTTATGAACCAGATCGACGGCGAGAGGATCTCCGCGACTTTCGATCTGTCCGGCGATATGACGTTGATAAACGACCTGTCGAAGAGGCAGAGGGACACGATCAAGGCAGGGGGAACCCTGAACGTGGCGAGAGCGGCGTTGATGGATGACTGAGCTTCGGGAGCTGGTGCTGTCGTCGGAGCTTGAGGATAGGCGAGAGCTTCTTCTGGCCCGTGGTCTCTCTGTGCCTATCGGGGAGGGTACGATGCTGGGGGCCTTCGAGGGCGACCGTCTCGTAGGCACCGGGTCCCTCATAGGATCGGTGATACAGGGGGTGGCGGTGGAGCCGGAACTGGAGGGCGAGGGGGTCGCCGTTTCCTTGATCTCCTCCCTCATATCCAGGGCGGTTTCCCTCGGCATGGGCCATCTTTTTTTGTTCACCAAGCCGTCGGAGGAGAGGAGCTTCTGTCACATGGGCTTCTCTCCTGTGGTGTCGGTGGAGGGAGCGTCGCTTCTGGAGTGGGGCAGGCCTGGGATCGAGGACTTTCGCTCAAGTCTCAGGGCCATGGCTCCAGGTCGACCCTGTGGGGCTGTGGTGGTCAACTGCAACCCCTTTACTCTGGGTCACCGGTGGCTAATAGAGAGGGCCTCCCAGGGAGCGGAGGAGGTTTTCGTTATGGTCGTCGAGGAGGACCGCTCGGTCTTTCCCTTCGCCGACCGGTTTAGGCTGGTGAAGGAGGGGGTCGCCGACTTGTCCAACGTCAGGGTGATACCAAGCGGTCCCTACGTCATATCCTCCGCCACCTTTCCGACCTACTTCACCAAAGGAGGGGAGGCCTCGTCGGTTCACGCCTCGTTGGACCTCAAGTTATTTGCCACCAGAATAGCCCCTCCTCTTTGGGTGGTTCGCCGTTTCGTGGGGTCCGAGCCGATCTGTCCCCTGACGGGGGTCTACAACAGGATCATGAAAGAGACCCTTCCTCCTCTGGGGATAGAGGTCGTGGAGCTTCGGAGGATAGAGTCGGGGGAGCAGGTCGTCAGCGCATCGCTGGTGAGGGAGCTGCTGAGCCGAGGTGAGATGGAACAGGTTCGGAAGCTGGTCCCAGACGTGACATGGGCCTATCTGGTAGAGCGAGCCAAGAAGATAAAGGAGTGAGGTATATGGACGTTAAAACGGCGGTAGCTGGAACCTTGGAGTCCAGCGATGTCATGGTGAGCTACTCCCCGTCCGATTCGGACCTGGAGATAGTGGTCGAAAGCATAGTCGTAAAGCAGAGGGGAAGGCTAATAAAGTCGGTCCTGGAGGAGATAACCTCCAATAGAGGAGTCTCTAAAGGGATCCTCACGGTCCAGGACAGGGGAGCTTTAGAGTGTACCTTGAGGGCAAGGGTGGAGACCGCCCTGGACAGGGCTGGGCTCACCCTGTAGTGATGGCCCCGTTTCGGGAGGCTATAGCCGATCTGGCCGTTCGGGCGCTGATCCACGAGGCCGCCGCCCATCCCAAGCCCGGCCTTGTGACCTCCCTGTCCAGAGGGGCCCACAGGGACATGGATTTCGACACCTTTTTGTCCAGCGCCCTGGCCCTAAGGCCGTTCTTCGCCGAGGTGGCCCAGATCGGCTGGGATACTTTCGATCAGCCTCCCTTGGACTGTCTGGGGGAGCTTAAAAGGGCGGGATTAGCGGCAGAGGACGACATGAGACGGGCCACAGGAGGGGTCAACACCCACAAGGGGGCCATCTTCTCCATGGGGCTGATGGTCGCCGCCACGTCCAGGGGACTCAGGTCCGGCGTGGTCCTCTCCCCGGAGGCCCTGACCGATATAGGGGCCTCTTTCGTGGCTGGGATAGTACGAAGAGAGCTTGGCTCCATAGCCGAGGCTCGCTCCGCCGGGGAGAGGCTGTACCTTTCCCGGGGAGTCAGAGGGGTCAGAGGGGAGGCGGAGGACGGCTTCCCCTCTGCCTTGACAGCCCTCAAAGTCCTGAGAGGTCGCCAGGATCCCCTCTCAAGCTCCTCTCTCTGCGATGGCCTTCTGTCGGTTATAGCCCTTGGAGGGGATACCAACGTCCTCCATCGGGGAGGGGAGACGGAAATGGCCTCTTTGGCGAACCTCGCCAAAGAGGCCATAGATGCAGGTGGAACGGGGAGCCCTCCAGGCAGGGAGGTTGTCTCCAAAATGGAGTCCTACTGCCTAAAGCGGTGGATCAGCCCAGGAGGGAGCGCAGATATGCTCGCCCTGGCCATCTACCTGCTACTGGTGGAGAGGAAAGCGCCCTATTTGCTCTCTTTGTAGCTCTTAAGTGTGGACAGGACCGAGTCTATATCGGAAGCGGTGTGGTCACCGGCTATCTGGAAGCGGATCTCCTCGTCCCCTTTGGGCACCACAGGGTAGTTCAGCCCTGTGGCCAGGACGCCGTTCTCCCTGAGGTAGGACACCAGCTTTGAGGTCTCGTCGGTGTCTCTGACCATAAGGGGAACGACCGGGTGCTCTCCCTCTATCACCTCGAAGCCCAGATCCTTAAGGCCGTTCTCGAATCGGCTGGTCATGGCCCTCAGGTGCTCCAGTATAGACCGTCCCTCCTGGCTGTCCAGGATCTCCAGGGCCTTCAGCGTCGCTGCGGCCTCCCCGGCGGAGATGGGGTTGGAGTAGATGTACATGGGAGCGTGCTCCCTGAGGTAGGTCACAACCGATTTGGAGGAGACGACGTATCCTCCGTTGACTCCGTAGGCCTTGCCCAGAGTCCCTATGAGTATATCCGCCCTTCCACCGGTGTACTCCTCGGTGCCCCTTCCGGTCTTGCCGAAGGCCCCTACTCCGTGGGAGTCGTCGACGACGAGAATGGCGTTCTCCGGGAAAAGGTGGTCGTGGCGACGGACCATTTCCTCTATCTCCTTAAGGGGAGCGTGGTCACCTCTCATGCTGAATATGCCGTCGGTGACCACGATGAGTCTCTTGGCGCCTTTGGCCTCCAGTATCCTGGTCTCAAGCTCGGACACGTCGTTGTGGCGGTAAACCGACTTTGAGACCGGTCGGGAAAGCCTGATGGCGTTTATGATGCAGTTGTGGTTGAGCTCATCGCTTATGACGGCAGTCTCTTTCGTTATAAGGGAGGTCAGGACGCCGTTTACGGTCATGTAGGCGGAGCTGAAGGCCATGGCCTCCTCCCTGCCGTGGAACGCCGCCAGCTTCTTCTCAAGATCCCTGTGAGGACGGAAGGTTCCGCTTATGAAGCGGACCGCTCCAGGGCCTACGCCGTAGCTGGTTGCCCCGTCCTCCTCGGCCTTGCGGAGGTCGTCTCTGAGGGTAAGGCCAAGGTATGAATTTGAGTTCATCCTGATGAAAGGCTTGTCGCCGTAGCCCTTGACGAAATACCTTGGGCCTCTGTCTCCCTCGGGCTTGGATACCTTTTCTATTATGAGCTCCTTGCCCTTTGCCCTTCCCGACTCCCTAAGTTCCGCCAGGTCCGACGATAAAGTCGCTTCCAGTCTGTCTATCATCGTTTAAGTCTCCTCTCCGATTAGAACGGGTCTAGCTAAGCTTGGCCCGGAGTTTCTCCAGCATATCGACGGTCATGGCCTCCATGTCGTACTTGGGGTTCCAGTCCCATTCCTCCCTGGCGGCTGTGTCGTCGATGGAGTTAGGCCAGGACTCGGCGATGGCCTGCCTCGCTGGGTCGACGTCGAAGTCCAGCTTGAACCCTGGCACGTGCTTCTCGATAGCTGCCGCCAACTGATTAGGCTCGAAGCTCATGGCTGTTATGTTGAAGCAGCACCTGTGGATCAGCCTGGAGGGGTCCGCCTCCATAAGGCCGATTACGCTGTCAAGGGCGTCGGGCATGTACATCATATCCATGTAGGTCCCGGGAGCTATAAAACTGGTGTAGCTGCCCTTTTTGACCGCGTCGTAGTAGATGTGTACGGCGTAGTCGGTGGTGCCCCCTCCAGGAGGTGTGTCGTAGGAGATAAGCCCTGGAAAGCGGACTCCTCTGGTGTCCAGACCGTACTTGTGGTTGTAGTAGTCGCAGAGGAGCTCTCCGGCGGTCTTCGCCACGCCGTATATGGTGTTTGGCCTCTGGATAGTGTCCTGAGGGGTCTTGTCCTGAGGGGTGGAAGGGCCGAAGGCAGCTATAGAGCTCGGGAAGAAGAAGGAGCAGTTCTCCTGCCTGGCCACCTCGAGGGCGTTGTAGACACCGTTTAAGTTGACCTCCCATCCGAGCTGAGGGTTCTTCTCCGCGTTGGCGGAGAGGATTCCCGCCAGGTGGAGCACGGTATCCGCCTTATGGGCCTTCACTATCTCGGCGAGCCTGGCTCCGTCCCTGACGTCGAGGATTTCAAAAGGACCTTCCCCGAGCCTCTCGGATCCCTCTTTCTTTACGTCGGTTGCCATCACCGCCGAGCTTCCGTACTCGTTTCTGAGCCTGTGGATAAGCTCCATACCTATCTGTCCCAATCCTCCGGTTACAACGATACGCTTCATATGTACTCCTCCTTGCGATAGGATTCACTTGTTTGGCCTGTGTAAGATTATCACGAAAAGGAGGGGAGAGACAGGCTCTCCCCTCACGGGCTTGCGATAACAGGGTTAGGTCTAGTCCCCCGTCCCCATAGCTGGCTCGGTGGCCTTAGCGGTTGACCCATTCCTACCTGTCAGCTTGTTGACCAGTATGGCTATAGCTCCGTCGCCGGTGACGTTGCAGGCGGTTCCGAAGCTGTCCTGGGCAAGGTAGAGGGCTATCATGAGAGATAGCATAGTCGGGCTGAAGTGGAGCATAGACTCCAGAACTCCCAGGGCTGCCATAACCGCTCCTCCTGGAACTCCCGGGGCCGCCACCATGCAGATGCCGAGCATCATGATGAAGGGGAACATGGCGGCGAAGGACACGTCCATACCGTGGAGCATCATGACGGCGATAGCACAGCTGGCCAGGGTTATGGTGCTTCCCGACAGGTGAATCGTGGCGCAGAGGGGAACAACGAAGTCCGCTACGTCCTCCCTGACACCGTTGGCCTTGGTCTGCTGAAGGGTCACCGGTATGGTCGCCGCAGAGGACTGGGTCCCTATGGCGGTGAAGTAGGCCGGAAGCATGTTCTTTATGGCCTTAAAGGGGTTCACTCCTGCCACCGATCCAGCGATAAAGTACTGTATGAGCAACATGGTCACGTGGAGGGCTATGATGACGGCGTAGACTTTGATGAACACCGACATTATGGTCTGGACCTCTCCTGCGTGGGTCATATTGGCGAATATACCGCAGATATGCAGAGGAAGCAAGGGTATGATTATGGACGAAATGAGTTTAGCTATAATAGCCTGGAACTCGTGCATTATCTCGTTCATCTTTTTCCCTTCGGTAACAGCCATGCCTATTCCTAAAGTGAAGGCCATGAGAAGGGCGGTCATTACTCCCATGAGGGCGGGCATTTCAACGACGAAGAACGGTGCTAGAAGGGCTTCCTCCGGGTTACCGTGGGAGGCTGCCTCGGATACCATTCCTCCAACTTGAAGGAGGTTGGGGAAAATCGAGCTGTCGACGAAAAAGGCCAATGTCCCAGCCAATATTGTAGAGCCGTAGGCTATGGCTACAGTTAGTCCCAGTGTTCTGCCGGCGTTCTTGCCTAGATCGCCTATTCCAGGGGCCACGAAACCCACTATGATAAGGGGAATACAGAAGCCGAGGAAGTTTCCGAACAGTCCGTTGAATGTGGCTAAAATCCTTACTACAGCCTCAGGGGTGAACTTACCGATAAGAATACCTGCAATAATGGCTATTATCAGCTTGGGAAGAAGTCCCAACTTTCCTTTTCCGCTCATGAGCAGTCCCTCCATGTACAAAATAGGATATGTTACTTTCCGTTCACGATCATATACCTTTTTGCGTGATGGAACTATCGGGCTGGAAGGACAAAGCCCTTCCTCTGAGGCTGATATTATCTAAGGTTTTAGGGAAGGTCACCGGTTAAAGGATATGAGCCCCTCTCTTATGGCGTACTTTACCAGTTCCGCCAGGTTGTCCAGGCCAAGCTTCTGCATTATATGTTGTCTGTGGGTGCCTACGGTCTTAGAGCTCAGGTGGAGCCTGTCTCCCACCTCCTTATTGGTCTTCCCCTCCGCCAGGAGCACCAGCACCTCCATCTCTCTAGGGGTCAGAGGCTCCCTCCGATCTGGAGACTTTATCGACGAGACGTACAGTTTCGCCACGATGTGGGAGATGCTAGGGCCCAGGTACATCTCGCCGCCTATGACCTTTCGGACCGCCTCCACCAACTCGGTGGAGGCGCAGTCTTTCAGCAAAAAGCCCAGAGCCCCTGCTTTAAGCATCTCCGCCACGAAGCTCCTGTCGGCGTACATCGACAGGGCGACCACCTTGGAGAGCCCCTGATCCACGATTCTCCTGGTGGCCTCTATGCCGTCCATATTGGGCATCATGACGTCCATCACGGTGATATCAGGGCGATGAACCTCGGCTAGCTCCAGGGCTTCGTTGCCGTCTCCCCCTTCCGCCACTACCGTCATATCCTCCTGCCGGTTCAGGAGCAGTTTCAGCCCCTCCCTCAGTATCTGGTGGTCGTCCGCCAGAAGGATCTTTATGGTCATTAGCTATCCCTCTCCTTTCTAAATGGAACAAAAAGCCTGACTGACGTGCCTTCCCCTGGAATAGACCTTATGACCATACGGCCTCCTAGGGATATTATCCTCTCCCTTAAGCTGAACAGGCCGAAGGACCGGTTATCCCGTCCTGTATGCTCTATGGCGGAGACGTCGAAACCCTGGCCGTCGTCGGATGCGGAAAGATACAGCCTGTTTTCCATGACCTTTGTCCGCACCGTCAAGGTGGAGGCTTTGGCGTGTTTCACCGTGTTCATCGCCAGCTCTCTGACCGCTCTGAAGAGAAATGCCTTCATATCGTCGTTCATCTCGGGGATCTCCCCGTCGGAGATCGACTTTATCGACAGGCCGTAATCCTCCTCAAACCTCTCTGACAGCCTCTCTATGGCGGGAAAAAAGCCGAACCTGTAGAGCACAGGGGTCCCTAGCTCGAAGGTCAGAGTTCTGGTCGATCTAATGGTCTGATCGAGCATGGAGGTTATAGATCCGATCTCCTCCTGAGAGGGCTTCCCCAGGGACTGAGCCAACATCTCCAGACGGAGCTTGGACAGAGCCAGGTTCTGGCCTATAGAGTCGTGGACCTCGGTGGCTATCTGACGTCTCTCCCTCTCCTCCGCCTCGGTCAGGGAGGTCGCTAAGGACCTGAGCCTCTCTCTGTGGAAAGCCTCGTGTCTTCTGGCCTGTTCGAGCTGGAGATTTTTCTCCGTCAGCTTGAGGTTCGATATCTCCGTCACCAGTCTCAGTTTTCTCTCGGTCTCCTTTTCCCTTATGTTCCTGCTGTAGACCATGGCAAAATAGGCCAGCGATCCCAGACAAAAAAGATATACTCCGTAAGCCAGAGGGGTTCTCCATAGAGGGGGAATTACGTCGATCTCCAGGACGGCCCCTTCCTCGTTCCATACCCCGTTATTGTTGGACCCTTTTACCCTGAAAAGGTATCTGCCGTCGGGCAGGTTGGTGTAGCTGGCGTCGTTTCTGTTTCCCGAGTGAATCCAGTCCTCGTCGAAGCCCTCCAGTATATATCGGTACTCGTTTGATTCCGGGGCGGTGTAGTCCAGTGCCGCAAAGTGGATAGTGATGTAGTTCTGCCTTTGGGTCAGGGTTACCCTCCTAAATCCCCTTGGGCTTCTGTCCATCGGGACGGGCTTACCGAAAACCGAAACCTCGTTGATCACCACCGGAGGGACGTGGTCGTTCTCGCTGATGTTGCCCGGATAGAAGCTGTTGCATCCCTTGGTCCCTCCGAAGTACATCTTGCCGAACCTATCTATCACCGCCGCCCCTCGGTTGAACTCCTTTCCCTGGAGACCGTCTCCAAGGGTGTAGTTCCGTATCTCTCCGGTCTTAGGGTCCAGCCTGGAAAGGCCGTTGTCGGTGCTGAGCCATAGCTGACCGTATCTATTCCTTAAAATACCCTTTACCACGTCTCCAGGAAGACCGTCCTCGGAAGTGTAGGCCCTCGATCTGCCCTCGCCGATCCACTGAAGTCCTAGGTCGGTGCCTATCCAGAGCTCTTTATCCCAGGAGAACAGACTGTGTATTCTGTCGCTGAGAGGGCCGTCTTTTAGATGGGAAGTCATGTTTATGCAGGACTCTCTGGAGGGGGATAGGGCAAATAGGCCGTCTCCGTCGGTGCCTAGCCAGAGGGTCCGAGATTCGTCCTCTATTATGGCGGTCACGTCGGAGCGAGATAGCCTTTTGTGTGCGAGAAAGGGAATTGCCCTGTCGCCGTGAAGGTAAAAAAGCCCTCTTGACGTGCCTATCCAGACCTTGCCCTCTTCGTCGGTCATAAGTGCTTTTACCGACGGAGGAGGGAGGATGGAGGGGAAGCGAATCTGTTCAAAGCGATCTCCGGTCTTTACGTCCAGACCTCCGTCGGTTCCCACCAAAAGGGTTTCATCGTCCAGCCTCAATAGGGACATGACCCTGTCGCTGGTGAGACTGTAAGGATCTATAGGATCGTGTCTCCAGTAGGAGATGGTCTCTTTCCTTCCGTCGATCTCCCTGAGGCCCCCGCCGTAGGTTCCCGCCCATAGAGGGCCGTCGTCGTCCTTCCACAGGGCCCTTACGTCCTCGCCGACCAATCCTCTTACGTTATAGGACCGGCTGTCGTATCTCTGAAAAGGCCTCTTTAGGTGGACCTTCTCTACGCCGTTGGAGAAGGAGCCAAACCAGATGACCCCCGTAAGATCGCCCATATGGATGGAGTTCCCCGTATCCCCCCATATGGAGAGAATAACGTTATCCCTGAGGCCATGGGGGGTGGAATTGTCTTGGCGATAGATGGACATAGATCTCGAATCGGGGTTAAACCGGACGATCCCCCCACCGTCGGTGCCTATCCAAAGCTCTCCGAAAATATCCTCGTAGATAGTCGATATAGATCTTTGCACTCCCCTGGGATACTCTAAAGGCTCAGGAGGGCTGAAATACCCGCCCTCTCGATTGAAGCTGTACAGTCGGCCTGCCCTGGTCCCTATCCAGAGCCTATGCCTGTGGTCCTCGAGGATCGCGGTCACCTCTCGGTCCTCCCTGGACACGAAGGGGAGGGTGTGTAGATGAAAACCGTCGATCCCCCCTTGATAGAGCCCTTTTTCCGTTCCTACCCATATGGTTTCCGATCGGTCGGAGGTGACGGTATTTACCGATTCCTCCGGTCCCCCTAGCTCTCGGTAACGGTGAAAACGGCGTTCCCTGAGGCTCATCCTCTCCAGGCCAGCTCTGGTACCGACCCACAGGCTATCCTTTCCGGCTATCTTAAGGGAGGTTATCCGATCGTCCAGAAGGCTTTGCTCGTCGCCAGGCACACCGGTGAATCTCTGAAACGACTCGGTCTCAAGGTCCATTCGGTTTAGGCCGGCCATGGTTCCTATCCATAGTTCTCCGTCAGGGCCCTCTACCACCGAAGTCACCGAGTTATCCGATATGCCGTCCTCCCTGTTCCATTTTCTCCTATATACCTTGAACTGATATCCGTCGTACCGGTTAAGTCCGCCGTCGGTGCCGAACCACATATATCCTCTGCTGTCCATGAGGATGGCTTTGACGGTGGTCTGAGACAGACCCTCCTGGAGGGATAGGTTTTCAAATATAATCTCGTCTTTAGCGGACCCGACGGAGGATATCAGGCTCAAGGTGAAAATCAGTATAGATATCAGCGTCCTTCTGGTCATAGCAGGGGACTGAAGAGTTTTGCTACGCTCTCCAGAGAACGGGTATAAACGGGCCTATCGCTCCATTCCTTAAGGTGAAGCCTTCTGGATTTTTTAAGGTAGTTCCCCTGTATATCGGTGAGGGCGTAGGCCTCCTCTTTACCGTAAAACACTAGGTTGATCTCGAAGTTCAGGGCGAATGATCGGATATCAAAATTGCTGGATCCGAAAAAGGCCAGTTCTCCGTCGACGGTCATCGTCTTTGCGTGGAGAAGGCCGTCGTCGAAGAGGTATATCTCTATTCCCATGTCCAGAAGCTCCTGGTAGTAGGACCTGGCGGCGTGTCCTACCAGAAACTGGTCGCTTCTGTGGGGCACTATCAGCTGAACCTTGACGCCTCTCAGGGCGGCGACCTCCAGGGCCTGAAGGAGGCTTTCGTCGGGGATAAGGTAGGGGGTGGTTATGATGACCTTTTCCCTGGCGTCGTGAAGGGCACTCACTATAAGCCTTTGATAGTTCTCCGTCTTATAGCTAGGGCCGCTGGGAACGGTCTGTACCGCTATAGGACCGCAGTTATCCGAGGGCATGGTCAGCCGATCTAAGTCCGGTATATCTCCGGTCTCGACGTACCAGTCCTCGAGAAAGACCGCCTGAAGCTGTCTCACAACCGGTCCCTCCAGCCTGATGGACAGATCCCTCCATATCAGGTCGCTGTGGCCGTAGCGAGGGTCTATCATGTTGTGAGACCCTGTGTAGGCAACCTCACCGTCCACTATGGCTAACTTACGGTGGTTCCTGAGGTCAAACCGGGCGGCGTGACGTCTGAATATGCTGGCGGGAAGTGCCTCGGTGACCTTGACGCCCTTCCTTATGAGCCACTCCAGATGCCCCTGCTTTGCCAGTTCGCTTGAGCCCACCGAGTCCACCATAAGTCGGCAGTCCAGCCCTCTCTCCGAAGCCCTCACCAACGCCTCTAAGACAGGGCCACCGACGTTATCGTCGGCGAAGATGTAATAGAGCAGATCGACGTGTCTGTTCGCTCTGTCTATATCGGAGACCAGCATGGCGGAAAGGTCTTTTGCCTCGGATATGAGCGTACCTTCGTTGCCTCCTACTATAGACATATGGCCTAAGGTCTCCGCCAGACCTGAAATGCGGTGTAGCGACGGAGGGAGGTCGGGCTGGGAGTAGCAGAGGGTCTTTTTGCACTTCAACCGGAGGTCCTTCATCTGTTTCAGAAGCTCAGCGTGTCTCTTCATCCTCTTTTGAGGAAGCAGGTTCGACCCTACCGCCAAATATATCAGAGTACAGGGCCAGGGCCAGAAAAATATCACCATAAGCCAGGCCATGGCCGCCGTCGGGGTGTGTCTCATAGGCACAATCGCCAGCATGACGAACCGAATTACCCAGGAGGAAACGCTGTGAAGTGCCAGTAGGACCAGCCAGAACTGGTGGTCAGCTAGAGAGTAGCCCATAGTTACTGTCTCTCCTTTCGGATTTCCGTATCTTAAGGTCACATACCAGAGGTAGGTGGTCGGATAGATAGGTGTTCGGCACGAAGAAGCCCTGCGGTTCTATGTCCTCGGACACCAGGATAAAATCCAGCTCTTTTCTGGGCCTTCTGCACGGGAAGGTGGGAATCCCGCTTTTATTCACCGTGGACATTCCCGCCTCTATCAGAGGGGAGAGCTCATCCGACCCTTTCAAGGTGTTGTAATCCCCCGCTAGTATCAGAGGTCCTTTTCTGGAGGTACATATCTCCTTAAGGGCCCCTATCTGATGCTCTCGGCTGGTTTTGCCTAGGGATAGGTGGACCAGGACCATCGAGAAATCATTAAACTCCACCTCTAAGGCGTTTCTCTTCATCCCTCTGCCTAGATCGTGGCAGTTCACCTTTAGAGGCGTAACTCTGGATATAACCGCGTTTCCCTGGCTCTTGAGTACCGGCAGTCGGGAGAGGTTATCCCTGTACTTAACGACAAAGTGACTCTCTCCTCCTACCGCCTTAGCTATCTCCTTGGCCTGGCAGATCCCAGCCTGTCGATAGGATCCGTTATCCGCCTCGACCAGTCCCACAAGGTCCGGCGATAGCCCCTGTAGGAAGGATTTTATAGACTCAAATCGCCTGTAAGACCGTCTCAGGCTCCCGGAAAAAGGAAAGGGCAGGTGGTAGGATAGCCCCGTTCCCGTACCGTATCTCACGTTGTATATAACAAGTCTCACCGATTATCATGTCCTCTCTAGGCAAGGATGGCTATCGTTTGGGCTTTAGCTCTCTCTATGATATGATTTAGGAACGATACTCATCTTATATCACGGATCATATGATAACGCTTTTATCGACAGGGGGTGGTGAGTTGTCCAAGAAAAAAAAGACGATTCTCTTGGTTGGAGGTCGGGCGATGGCGGTCGAGGACGAAAGGACCATCCTGGAGGCTATGGGCTACGACGTGATAACCGTAGAAAACGACCACAAAGCTCTGGCCCTTATGGAGGCGGAGATCGAAATCGATCTGGTCCTGCTTGCTTTCGACCTAGGCCCCGATGGGAACCCCTTTAAGCTGGCCGAAAGAATTCGGATGGAAAGAGGGATTCCTGTGGTGTTCTTGGCGGAACCTGGATCATCCCTTTCTGAAGGCTACGAACACCTGATAAAGGGATCGGACCGGACGGTCTTTAGCTCAACCATAGGGAAGTACCTCTCCGACGACCGGCCAGGAATAGTCTCCTCCGATAAAAAGGGCCTTTTTGAGGCACTGGTGGAACAGATCGACGATATAGTGGTGGTAAAAGACCTCGATCTCAGAATCGTCGCCACGAATCATTCGCTGGTGAAAGCCGCAGGGTGTACCTCTGTCTCCGATCTTCTGGGCAAGACCGACGATCAGATATTCGGTATTTCCGAGGATGAAGAGCCGGTGAGGAGCTATATGGCCGACGAAAGGCACGCTCAGACCCTCCCCCAGGGCCAGTATATCCTCAAAGAGGAGCCGATAGTCTATCCTGACGGTAGGACTCGCATCTTTCTGACCAAAAAGTATCCTATATACGATCCACATGGACGGATAATAGGGACGGGAAATATATCCAGGGATATCTCCGATAGAAAGGAGAGCGACAGGAGGATTCAGGCCCTTCTGGAGGAAAAGGAGCTGATCCTGAGGGAGTCGCACCACAGGATCAAAAACAACATGAACACCGTCATGAGCATTCTATCCCTCCACGCCTGGAGTCTTACGGACCCGGTCGCAGTAGGAGCCTTGAACGATGCCCGAAATCGGCTAAGTGCCATGGCCCTGCTCTACGATAGGCTCTACAGATCGGGGTCGGTGGAGTCTATGTCGATCAAAGACTACCTGCCTCCCCTTGTGGAGGATATAGTCGATACCTTCCCTCAGGGGAGCTGTATATCGACTCAGCTGGAGGTGGAGGACGTAATCCTACCTGCGGGGCTACTGTCCTCTTTGGGGATACTGATCAACGAGCTGGTTACCAACTCGATGAAATACGCCTTTGTATCCGGCGAAGGTTCTTTGAAGGTATCCGTTCGGAAAGGAGACCAGTCCCTTCGTGTGGAGGTATCCGACGATGGTCCAGGCTTCCCGGATAACTTCTGCTACGACGACCTGGAGAACTCCTCGGGCTTCGGTATGAGACTCATCTCCATGCTGGTCCGCCAGTTGAGAGGCTCCGTCACGATGAAAAACGACTCCGGTGCCATCTCGATCCTTGAAATCCCTTTTTCTTTCGATGGCGTTCAAAAAAATTAAATGTAAATATTTTTGTCGAATTTTATAAAGGTTGTTGACAGGAAACCAGATCCGGGGTAAACTGCTTTTGTCGCAGGGAAACGGTAGCGGCAAAAACATTTTTAGGAGGCAACACCTTGACTCGAGGAACTGTGAAATGGTTTAACGGCACTAAGGGCTATGGTTTCATCACTGGTGAGGACGGAAAGGATTACTTCGTTCACTTCAGCGCCATCAACGTAGACGGCTTCAAGACCCTGGATGAGGGTCAGGCCGTGACCTTCACCATCGAGAACGGTCAGAAGGGTCCCCAGGCTTCGAACGTTACGCCTGTTTAAACCTTTTCTTATCTGATCTCAAAAGCGACGACCTTCGGGTCGTCGCTTTGTTTTTATCTGCTGATCTTTTTTATCGTAGCATGTGCAGCATAAGGGCCTGAGGATATCCTCAGGCCCTTATGCTATCCGTAGAGGTGGCAGGATACCATGTGTCCTGGCTCGACCTCTATCTCATCAGGGGCTGTTTTTGAGCATATATCCATGGCCTTAGGGCATCGCCCGTGGAAGAAGCATCCCGACGGCAGGTCTATCGCCCCAGGTATCTCTCCCTCAAGGTTTTTGCCCTGCCTCATGGAGGTGCCCGATATCCTCGGTATAGCGGAGAACAGTGCCAGGGTGTAGGGATGGAGGGGATTGCCGAATATGTGGTCCTTGCTCCCCTTCTCAGCTATCTTTCCTAGGTACATTACCGCCAGGTTGTCGCTTATATGCTTTACCACCGAGAGATCGTGGGCTATGAACATATAGGAAAGAGAAAGCTCCTCCTTCAGGTCCATCATAAGGTTGAGTATTTGGGCCTGGATCGATACGTCCAGGGCGGAAACCGGCTCGTCCGCCACGATGAACTCCGGCTCCACTGCCAGTGCCCTCGCTATGCCTATCCTCTGCCTCTGCCCTCCGCTGAATTGGTGGGGATACCTGGACGCCTGCTCCGGCCTTATTCCCACCCTGCTGAGCAGCCCCATGGCCTTCTCCCTGGCCTCCTCCACCGACGATGCAGCCCTGTGAAATATCATGGGCTCGGTGAGGATGTCCACCACCCTCTGTCTCGGGTTCAGAGACGCGTAGGGGTCCTGAAAGATCATCTGCATCTTTTTCCGCAGAGGAAGCATCTCCTCCCTGGACAGGCCGGTGATATCCCTCCCGTCGTAGACGATTCTGCCCCCTTTGGGCTCTATGAGTTTTATGACAGTCCTGGCCACGGTGGACTTTCCGCAGCCCGACTCTCCGACGATAGAGAAAACCTCCCCTTTGTCCATGGAGAAGCTGACCTTATTGACCGCCTTCACGACCCTCTCCCTCTTGACCAGTCGGCCCCTCTCGAAAACTAACTTGCTTAGAAAATCGGTGTTAAGGTCGAACCGTTGTTCCAGGTCTGTTACCTCCAGAAGGCGGCTCATCTAAAGGACCTCCTCTCTAAAGGGAAAATGACAGGCCACCTGGTGGTTCTGGGACATATGAATAACCTCCGGTTCCTGGACGTGACAAATCTCTTTGGCCCTGGTGCATCTAGGGGCGAACTTACAGCCCTTTGGCAGGTCGAACATATTAGGGACTATGCCCTTTATGGTCTCCAGCCTGTTTTTGTCCCTCTCAAGGTCGGGGATCGAGCCTATGAGACCCTTCGTGTAGGGATGGGCGCTTACGTCTATTACGTCCCTTGTGGGGCCGCTCTCGACCACCTTGCCGCAGTACATGACGTTTATCCTGTCCGCCATCTCGGACACAACGGCCAGGTCGTGGGTCACCAGTATAAGGGACCTTCCCTTTCCTCTGACCAGCTCCGCCATAAGCCTCAGTATCTGGGCCTGGATCGTCACGTCCAGGGCGGTTGTGGGCTCGTCGGCTATTATCAGCTTAGGGTCCGCCGCCAGGGCTATGGCTATGACCACCCTCTGCCTCATGCCGCCGCTGAACTGGTGTGGGGATGGATAGCTTGTCGCCAATAGGCGATAAATTTTGTTTTTTATCTACTCAGTGGTGTAGGATATAAATAGGGTGATATGAAGAGTCTTTTTGGAGCAAAAGTTACTGCTTATTAACTACTGGAGGAGCACCTGTAGATATAAGAGGTGAGATCATGCTAAGAGCCTATAAATATCGTATATATCCTAATATGGAGCAAAAAAGCTATTTTGCCAAGTGTTTCGG
>NZ_FXBB01000017.1 GCF_900177735.1 Dethiosulfovibrio salsuginis
CGTCCTGTCGCCCCATTCGACTACACGACGGCAGGTCGAGTATACGGGCTCAAATGGGCTCCGTCGGAACGATCTCTCCGAGGATTAGAGTTTTTAGAGGTTCCCTAAAGACAATAAGAAGCAGGACCGAGAGCGATAAACCACTCCCGGTCCTACTTCTTGTTATCCGAACGGCCTACAGAAGCTTTTTAGACCCCGAATAGACCTCCTCCACCTTCAAGGCGGCGGCTCCATGTCCCGGATGTTTTACCGGGTTCCAGCTCTTCATATCGTTGAACACCGGCCCCTCGGAGTGGTATTCCAAGGTTCCCTTGACCTGAAAGGCCTCTCCGTCCCCGGTTATGAAAAGGAGGGAGCCCCTGCTGCCGGACAGCAGGTTCTTTCTGGTCTTGTCGAAATAGTTATCCGCCACGACCAGCGTTTCATCGTCAAACTTACCGACGCAGGTAGCGTAGATGGAGTTTGGCACCCCCTGATCGTCGACGGTGGACAGCACCACAGCGCCGTCCCTCTCGTCCCACGCCTTCATAACGTTTTCCGGTAGCTTAGACATATTTATTCCTCCTGTAGAGATAAATTATGGACCTTGAGAAAAATCCACGAACTCGTCACAATTATACTCCCAATCGGAAAAACCCCAAGGCACAGCTAAACGTCGATCTTAGGGGACAGCAAAGCCCATAGGGGCGATATCAGACAGAAGAAGGAGAAGGGAATGTACATGAACATGGAGCCATCGGAGGACGACAGGCCCATTGCTGAGGCCACGAAGGCCCCACAGGCGGCCCAGGGGACCAGTGGGACTATCAGGATAGAGCCCTCGACCAGATACCTGGAGAGCCACAGCCTGTCCACCTGCAAATCCCTGTATACCCCGTTGAACATCCTGCCGGAGACCACTATGCCCACCGAACCGCTGCCGGATCCCGATGACACCAGCATTGTCGTGAGGAGAGCCAGACATCCCAGAGGGAGTACCCCCTTAAGGGAGACTATGGATTTCAGTATTCGTTCCATAGAGCCCACGGTCTCTAACACCCCTCCCATACAGAGGGCCATGGATACCATCATGAACAGCATGGAGACCGATCCCAACCCTCCCCTGTTGACTATGCCGTCGGCGACGATGGAGCCGGTGGAAAAGTTGCCGCCATCCATAAGTACCGACAGTATGATATTGAGGTCCCATCCCTGATACAGATAGGCTACGACCACGGCGGATAGGGAGCTTAGGAAAAACCCCGGAAGAGGCTCGATCCCCGACAGGACCAGCGCAAGGACCACAGCGACAGGCAGAAGGGCCACAGGGGACAGATTGAAACAGCTTTCCAGAGACCGTATGACGCCATAGGACTCCTCTGGATCGGTCAAAGCCAGGGGGACAAATAGCCCCACTATGTAGTACAGGACCAGGGAAAAGGCAAAGGGGACGAGGGCGGATCTGGCCATCACCCTGATGTGAGCCCTCCTGTCGACCTCGGACATCTGAGGGGCCAGGATGGATGTATCCGATATGGGAGAGGTCCTGTTTCCCATAAAAGCCCCGGACACCACCGCACCGGCGGTGAGCCAGAGTGGAATACCGAGTCCCTTTCCCACCCCTGCCAGAGCGATCCCCACGGTCCCTACGGTTGAGATACCCGAGCCGAGCAGGATACCCGTCAGAGCGGAGACCGCAAAGGCAACAGGGAGGAAGAGATCAGGCACTATGGCCCCTAATCCCAGCTTTACCAGAAAGGGGACCGTCCCGGATAAGGTCCAGGACGCCACTAATACCCCTAAGAACACGAAAATGGACAGTACCGGCAACCCAGAAGCCCATGCCTGGAACATCCCCCCGGATATAACGCTCCAGCTGTAGCCCCTGGAGAGACCCGAGATAGTCCCCGCAGCCACGGCCAGCACGAGGGCCATATGGGGCCTGAAGTCGCCGGTGAGGGCTATCTGAGCCCCTAAAAAGGCCAACATAAGCCCTAAAGGGGCAAACGCCTCAAGTGTCGATGGGGGCCTCACATCTCATCGTCCCTTTCTGGAGAAGGCGGCCAGAACCACCGCTCCCATGACCATGGCACAGCCGACGACCTCTCTGGCGGAGGGGAACTCCCCCAGCATGGCTGCGGCCATGGAGGTCGCTGCGACTATCTCAACGGTCACACCAAGGCTGGCGGAGGAGGCGGTGACATACTTCATGCCCTCAAAGTAGAGGCCGTAGGCCAGACAGCTGGCGGCCAGTCCCAAGAAGGAGGCCCAGAGTATACCCTCCATAGGGATTGGAGATATAGGGGCCCCCATAAAAAGCCACCTGCCCCCGAGTAGCCAGAGGACCCCCAGGGCGTTGGAGTAAAAGAGCAGCACCACAGGGGTCATGGAACGACCGGAGGAAACCTTTCGCCCGAAGAGGGACTGGACCGCCATGGCGATGGCGCTTATCCCACCCCACATCACCCCAGCCGTGGATATCGACCCTGTCCCACCAGCGGCCACGGAGAGACCGGCTATTATCATGGTCCCCCCAAGCCACTCACCTAGGCTGGGCCTCTCCTTGGTTATCCAAAGAGCGCCCAAGGCGGTAAGAAGAGGAAAGGTGTAGTGGATCACCATCCCCACAGGTACCGATAGGGTTCTTAGGAACATCATGAACCCCAGGTTGGCCGCAAGGGGCCCGGTAAGGGCAAACAAAGCCATCGCTCCGGCGGTCTTAAGGTTTATTCTGAGGGAGTCCCTCCTGAACGCAAAAAGCCATAGGCCAAGGACAAGGACAAGGACAAGGGCAGCCACCGCCTGTCTCAGGGTCACCACCGTGACCATATCCACGCCCATTCCCCCTAAAACCCTGGAGGCAGGGCTCACCAACGCCCACAGAACACCGGCTACGACCACAAACACAAATCCTTTCGCTCCGTCGTCTAAAGGACGGACCGACACTGCCCTCATGTTATTCATCCTCTCCTGGGCAAAGCCCCTTTTATGGTCAAGGTCTATAGGTAGGGACTATATCACTATGGGTCCAAAAGAGTAAACCATAAAAATGATAGAAGAGATTTTTTGATCAATATAATTAAGTTCATTTTTGAACGCAAGGTTATCCTATTTGTAGACAATATACCTTGACCGTCCATGTTCAGCTTTCTATAATAAACTTGGTTTCCTAATAGATCAAACAGGTACGGTTAGGATTGCGTTAGGTACAAAAAAAAGCAAGGGAGGAATTTCAGTGAGAGTATCAGGAAAGCTACTGAAGGCAATAGGAACGGTCATCACGATAGCCATGTTAGGATCGTCGTCCTTCGCCGCCGAGACCAAGCTGGACGAGAATCAGTTCGTCAACGACTATCTGGTCGCCGACCCATCCACCATGGACCTGACCCTTCGTTCGGACACCTACTCCAGCACCATGATGAGAAACGTCATGGAGGGGCTCGTGAGGATGGAGGAGAAAGACGGGGACTACATGATGGTCCCCTCTGGATCCAAAGGCTGGGACGTCAGCGACGACGGCAAGGTCTGGACCTTCCACCTGAGGGAGAACCACTGGGAGGACGGGGTTCCTGTCACAGCGGAACAGTACGTCTACGGCCTTCAAAGGGCCGCCGACCCCAAGACCGGCTCGCCTAACAGCTTCTTCCTAGAGGCTCTCCTCAACTTCTCCCAGGTCAACAAGGGCGAGATGGAGGTCTCGCAGCTCGGTGTAAAGGCCATAGACGACATGACCCTGGAGATAACCCTCTCCGCTCCCACCCCTGCATTTCTGAGCATGATCAACGAGACCGTCTACTACCCTCTTCGCAAGGACAAGGTTGAGGAGTGGGGGGACAAATACGGCTCTGAGGCCAGATACTTTATCGCCAACGGCCCCTTCAGGATAGATTCCTGGGTCAGAAACAACTCCATGACCTTGGTCAAAAACGAGAGATACTGGGACGCCGAGAACGTCAAGCTGGACAAGGTCAACATAGCCATAATGCCCGACGAGACGACCTACTACAACGCCTTCCTAAGCGGTGAGCTCGACTTTGTCATAGCCGGACAGGCGGAATGGGTGGACCGTTTCAAGGGCACAAAATCCACCTTCAACCCCTACGCCACCGCCACGCTCTCCTACGCCTTCTACAACAACAAGGATGACCTGTTCAAAAACGCCAACGTGAGAAAGGCCTTCACGATCTGCGTAGACAGAGAGGACATCAACGAGATGTGCTTCGGAGGCCTGAGGATACCTACCTACGGATGGGTCGTCCCGACCATTTCCGTCGGAGATGTAAACTACCGAGAGGCCGCTGGCGACATGATAGCCGAGATGGCGGAAGAGCTGAAGGTCCAGGGGAAGACCCCCAAAGACCTCCTCATAGAGGGGATGAGTGAGCTCGGTCTGGGGGACGATCCCTCGAAGCTGGACGTAACCTTCTCCCTTGCCGGGACCAGCGAGTGGTTCAGAACCATGGGCGAGTACCTCCAGCAGGTCTATAAGACCGAGCTTGGAGTAAACGTCAAGATAAGCTACTCCGAGTGGGGAATATTCTACGACAACGTCCAGAAGGGCAACTACCAGATAGGCTTTATGGGATGGGGTGCCTACTACAACGATCCCTACGACGTGCTTTCCCTCTTCGTATCCAGCTACGACGCCATCAAGACCGGCTGGAGCAACGACAGATTTGACGAGTTGATCAGGAGATCGGCCACCGAGATGAACCCGGAAAAGAGGCTTAAGGACTACATCGAGGCGGAGACCATTCTCATAAAGGAAAACTGCGTCGTGTCTCCTGTCGCTACCGCCAGGACCAACCAGTTCCTGAAGCCCTACGTCAACGGCTTCCCGACCCTGGGCTTCTCCGGCATGGGCTACAAGTATATGTACACCACCGGCAGGCAATAAAACAAAAAGCCCGTAAGATCGCTAAAAAAAGAGACAACGTCTAAAACGTTGTCTCTTTTCTCTAGGAAGGGGGAGTTTATCTTGGCTCAATATATCTTAAAGAGGATCTCCTACATGATCCTAACCCTGCTGGTTGTCATAGCAATGACCTTTTTTCTCATGAGGTCCATCCCGGGAGATCCTCTGGCCAGCCTTGCCAGAGCCCTGCCGGAGCAGACCAAGGCCAACTTTTACGCCAAGTACGGCCTGGACAAGCCTCTTTTTCAGCAATACCTGATATACATGAAAAACCTGCTCAAGGGAGATCTGGGAGAGAGCGTCGTCTACGCCGGCAGGTCGGTCAGCGAGACCATAGTCCAGACCTCACCGGTTTCCGCTGCGGTCGGAGGATTGGCCCTGATCGTCGGCCTGATAGTCGGCATATCCTTGGGGATAGTTGCGGCGCTTTATAAAAACAGTTGGCCCGACTACCTCGTCATGTTTATAGCCATCCTTGGGATAACCATACCGGTGTTCGTCCTGGCCTCGCTGTTTCAGTATTTCTTCTCCGTCAAGCTAGGCTGGCTTCCCACGTCGGGCTGGGGAAAACCTCAGCACATGGTGCTGCCGGTCATAGTCCTCTGTTTCGGCACCATAGCCACCTACGCCAGGTACATCAAGTCCAGCATGCTGGAGGTGTTGGGGCAGGACTATATCCTCACAGCCAGAGCCAAGGGACTGAGCGAGTTCCAGGTCATAACCAGACACGTCATGAGAAACTCCATGCTTCCCGCCATAACCATTCTGGCGGGCAGGATAGTCGGCATATTCACCGGCGCCTTCGTGGTCGAGAGGATGTTCAGCATACCGGGAATAGGCTTTTACTATATCAGCTCCATCAACAACAACGACTACTCCATGACCCTGGGAACCACCGTATTCTACGCCGCCCTGTTCGTAGTCATGCAGCTGATCGTCGATTTCGTCTACATGCTGGTGGATCCCAGGATCCGTCTGGCTGGGGATTAGGAGGCAACCATGGACAACGTCACAAACGACAGCTTCGTAATAGTCGGGCCGGAGATCTCCGAGGCGGAGAGGATAGCCAGGCCCAAGGTCAGCTACCTCCAGGACGTCTGGAGACGGTTCAAGGAGAACAAGATGGCCCTGGTCGCCCTGATTATTCTGATGTTATTAGGCTTTATGGTAATTTTTGGCCCCTCCATAAGCGGCTACGCCTTCGAGGAGGTGGACAGGACCGCCAGAAACCAGTTCCCCAGCCTTAAACACTGGTTCGGAACGGACAAACTGGGCAGGGATATGTTCGCCAGGGTATGTCAGGGAGGTCGGGTTTCTCTCATAATAGGCCTTGCGGGAGCCTTTATATCCTCGGTGGTGGGCTGTCTCTACGGCGGGATCTCGGCCTATCTGGGGGGCAAGATCGACGATATCATGATGAGGATCGTGGAGATAATAATCTCCGTGCCCTATCTTATCGTGGTCATCCTTCTATCGGTAGTGTTACAGAGCCAGGGCATATTCACCCTCATACTGGCCATGACCCTGACTGGGTGGTGCAGCACCGCCAGGCTGGTGAGAGGCCAGGTGCTCCAGATAAAGGGCCAGGACTACGTTTTAGCGGCCCAGGCCCTGGGGGTAAGCCCCTGGAGGATTATCACCAGACACCTGATCCCCAACGTCCTCAGCGTCGTTTTAGTGTCCATAACCTTCGACATACCGGGCTATATCTTCTCCGAGGCCTTCTTAAGCTACGTCGGACTCGGGATACAGCCCCCTAACACCAGCTGGGGAGCGTTAGCGGCCATGGCCCAGACGTCCTTCACCTTCTATCCCTACCAGATGTTCTTCCCTGCCCTGATGATAGCCCTCACCATGCTGTCCTTCACGCTCCTGGGAGACGGCCTCAGAGATGCCCTTGACCCAAGGCTGAGAAAGTAGGAGATCGCCGTGGATAACATACTAAAAGTGGAGAACCTTCAGGTCTCCTTCAACACCTACGCAGGAGAGGTCAAAGCGGTCAGAGGGGTGGACTTCGAGCTTCGCAGAGGTGAGACCTTGGCCTTCGTCGGTGAATCGGGCTGCGGAAAGACCGTCACGGCCAAGGCCCTGATGAGGCTTCTTCAGCCCCCTTTCGCCGAGATAAAGCCTCAGTCTAAGATAGCCTTTAACGACGAGGACGTCCTGTCCATGGGGAAAAAGAGGCTGAGACAGTACCGAGGGGACGACGTGAGCATGATATTTCAGGATCCTATGACGTCTTTGAACCCCACCATGACCTGTGGAAGGCAGATCATGGAGACCTTGATACTCCACAAGGGGATCACTAAGGCCCAGGCTAGGGAGGAGGCGATAAAGACCCTTGAGCTTGTCAAGATACCGGACCCTGAGAAGAGGATAGACTCCTACCCCCACCAGCTCTCGGGAGGTATGAGACAGAGGGTTATGATAGCCATAGCCCTAGCCTGTTCGCCTCAGATTCTAATAGCCGACGAGCCCACTACGGCCCTCGACGTCACTATCCAGGCCCAGATACTTGACCTCCTTCAGGAGCTTCAGGACAGGCTGGGAACCTCTATCATTCTGGTCACCCACGACCTTGGGGTCGTCGCCAACTTCGCCGACAGGATCCAGGTCATGTACGCCGGTCAGGTTATAGAGAGAGGGACGGTGGAGGAGATCTTCCACCAGGCCCGTCATCCTTACACCTGGGCTCTGCTCAGCTCGGTTCCCAAGCCCGGACGGGAGACGAAAAAGGAGCTTTACTCCCTGATGGGAACGCCGCCAGACCTGATACTGCCCCTCACCAGCTGTCCCTTCGCCCCTCGCTGCGAGTTTTGCATGAACATATGCAAAGAGAGGATGCCCGAGGAGACCACCCTGTCCGACGAGCACAGGGTATCATGCTGGTTGCAACATCCCATGGCTCCAAAAGTGGAGACCTTTTACGAAAGGCAGGCGTGATCCATGACAAAACTCCTGGAGGTAAAAAACCTCTCGAAACACTTTTCCGTGGGAAAAAACAGGACCCTGAAGGCGGTACAGGACATATCCTTCTCCATAGACAGAGGAGAGACCTTGGGGCTGGTGGGAGAGTCTGGCTGCGGCAAGACCACCTGCGGCAGGACGGTGCTGAAGCTCTACGAGCCCACATCGGGGCAGATACTTTTCAAGGGCCAGGACATCTCCGCCCTGAGTGGTAAAGACCTCATGTCCTTCAAGAAGAGCGCCCAGATAATATTCCAGGACCCCTACTCGTCGCTGGACCCCAGGATGACCATAGGCGAGATAGTTGCCGAGGGGATAGGCGTCCATTTTAAGTATTCCGAGAGGGAGAAACAGACCAAGGTCCTTGAGATACTGGCAAAGGTGGGGCTCAGAGACGAATACGCCAGTCGGTTCGCCCACGAGCTATCCGGCGGTCAGAGACAGAGGGTTGGGATAGCCAGGGCACTGGCGGTGGACCCGGAGTTCATCGTCTGCGACGAGCCCATATCGGCCCTGGACGTATCCATCCAGGCCCAGATAGTCAACCTCCTGATAAAATTGCAGAGGGAGCAGAACCTGACCTACCTGTTCATATCCCACGATCTCTCGATGGTCAGGCATATATCGGACAGGGTCGGGATAATGTACCTAGGTAGTCTGGTCGAGGTGGGGACGAGCGATCAGATATTCTCCCAGGCCCTTCACCCCTACACCAAGGCCCTCATATCGGCCATACCCGTAGCGGACCCGGACTTCGAGGGAAGGGACTCCAGAATCAAGCTGGAGGGGGAGGTCCCGAGCCCTATGAACCCCCCTTCGGGGTGCAAGTTCAGGACCAGATGTTCCTACGCCAGCGATATATGCTCTAAGGAAATGCCGATTTTGGAGGAAATAGAGCCAGGGAGGTCGGTCTCATGCCACCACTGGAGGGACATAGCCCAATCGTAGAAAGGAAGACCACAGAACGATGAACGAACTTACCTACAGACTGTCGTCCATG
The DNA here is from genome assembly GCF_900177735.1 of Dethiosulfovibrio salsuginis. Taxonomy (NCBI): domain Bacteria; kingdom Thermotogati; phylum Synergistota; class Synergistia; order Synergistales; family Dethiosulfovibrionaceae; genus Dethiosulfovibrio; species Dethiosulfovibrio salsuginis. The sequence continues at coordinate 8,862 of NZ_FXBB01000017.1, forward strand.
GTGGGAGACAGTCTGCCGAAAAAACACACTTCGATATCATACGGGATCATGATAGACGGGGAATTTGTGGCGGTGGACGCCCTTGGAACCCAGGGCAAGCCCGAGGACTCCCCTGCCACGCTGGAGTGTACCTACAACGTCGCCTCCATCTCGAAAATATACTGCTCCGTGGATGTGATGCAGCTTGCGGAGGAGGGAAAGGTGGACCTTGACGAGCCGATCGTTACCTATCTGCCCGATTTCGTCATGGAGGACCCTCGCCACAGGGACATCACCTTGAGGCACTGTCTGAGCCACACCAGCGGGCTGCCTGGAACCCAGTGGAGAGGCTTTTCGGTCTCAGACCTATCCGAGCCCGACTACTACAGAGACGTCTACGACTACCTGTCCAAAAGCAGCCTGAAAGCCTCACCGGGAGAGTACGCGGTCTACTGCAACGACGGTTTCACACTAGCGGAGATGGTTGTGGCCAAGGTATCTGGACTGGCCTACAGCGAATACTGCAAGGAACGGATAACCGATCCCATAGGGGCTCCTTCCACGAGGCTCTCGGACACCAGGGACGAGAACTACCCTCTTGTTAGGGAGGGAGACAAGCCAGGGGAACTCCTTATGATCCAGGGAGCGGCGGGAATGACCACCAACATGACCGACCTGTGCCGCTTCGGGAACCTGTTTTTAGGGGGAAATCAGGTCATATCGATGGCCTCCATGGAGGAGATGGCCAAGCCCCAGGGCAGGACCTTTCTGTCAGGTGACGACAGGACAGAGCTATTCGGCCTGGGCTGGGACAACGTGGACTTTAGAGATCCCGACTACGACCTGGGAGATGGTGTCCTCCTCAAAGGGGGTAACAGCTTCCAGTTCACCACCCAGTTTATGGTTATCCCCAAACACAGGGCGGTGCTGGCAATATCGGAGACCCACGACTGCAAGCTGGACGTCTGCGACCTGGGGCTAAAACTGCTGTCGGTTGCCATGATGGACAGGGGCATAAACATCCACACCAGAGGGAAAACACTGACTCCAGAGGAGATCCAGGCCCAGGCTGGGACCTATCTGGTTCCCAGTGGGATACTGAATTTTAAGGTCACCGGAGTCTTCGCCGACGCCGTCAAAGAGGGGACTAACGGCAGTAAGACCAGGCCCTACAGGGACCTGCTCTGGAACGGAGACAGCTGGGAGTCCCTGGAGGACCGTATAGCCATCTCCTTTGAGGGCTCAGGGGACGACTTTTTCATGATGCTGACCAGAAAGGGCAGGACCTTCCCTATAGCCATGAAGGCTAAAGAGGGCAAACAGGACTTCCAGTTCTGGAGGGACAGGGTCGGAAAGTCCTATATAGCCGACGACCTGTCCGCCAACGACATGGTTATCCACGAGAACATGACCGCCTTCACGGTATCGGAACTTCCAGGATATCGGGGTATATACCTGCTGTCCTTCGCCCAGAAGGAGGACAGCGACGTATACGACCACTACGACGCTCCTGTCACGCCTCTGGACGATCATAGAGGCCAGGGATTCCTCAAAACCCCCACCAACGGCAGCAGGGACCTGCTGGACCCCCGATTCTACGCCGTCGGAGGAGTGGAGTACTGCGACGTGGCGTCCTACCGCTACCGGGACGTGTCGTCTCTTCCGGTCTACCAGGGCGATCCCTTTCCGTCTACACCCAGGGAAAACCAGCTATACAGGATAGGCGAGGAGATCAAGGAGCTCCCGGCGGTCCCTCTTGGAAACAGGTTGATGATAATGGACACGGACCTTAAGGTCGTCTACGACAGCCTCTTCCCCGGTGACTACTCCCCGGTGGACGAGGGCTATATATCGCTCATATAGAATAGAGCACGCCGGACTAAGTCCGGCGTGCTCTATTCTCTTCTCAGGGGGCAGGATCCCGAGTAAGGGCACCTGTAGCACAGAAAGGACACCTTCTTGGCTCCCTCGCCAAGGGGGACTATGCCGATCCAGGAGTAGGAAGGAGAAAGCCCTCCGTCCTGTTGGACCTCTATGCCTATGGATCGGACGTCCAGAAGGGATCCTATGACCGAGTTCACCGACAGATCCATCTCCCCTGCCGACCCAGGGGTGTGAAAGGCCCCTATCGGATCCAGCCTTAACCTCCCAATCGCCTCCACAATCCTGAAAAAACGGTCCTGTCCCTTTCCCAGCATGGCGACGGTCATGGCCTTGAGCCAGGGATCCCCGGACTCAGCCAGGGAGGACAGCTTAGGCCCAACGGTGCCAGCCCCAAGGACCAGTGCTGTAACCCCCTCTCCCCAGCCACCTTTTTTGGGGACTTGATCGGGAGACACCACGATCCAGCCGACCACTTCCTCTGTGAGCTCCTCTACATCTTTCAAAGCATCGTCCAGGGATGGATCGTGAGACAGGTTCCACCGGGCCAAGGCCTCCTCCACGTCGGTCCTCGTCAGCCTAGCCACGGTGGACCTCCAACAGCATGTCCAACAGGTCGTCCAGACGATAGGCTACCCGGGTTTCTCCGTCCATATCCAGGGAGAACGTGGTCCCCTCTCCATCCTCGACCTTTAAGGTCGGGCCGACACCGGGAACGAATCCCCTTCGCCTCAGCCCTCTGACGACCCAACGGTAAATGGGCTTTGGGCAGTTAAGGTCAACCTCTCCCAACACAGGAGGACAGTCCAGCTCGGGATGTCCCAGAGGATCCCAATCCCTGGGCTGACCGTAGGCCGTCGCCAGGACTCCACTCAGGACTAGGTCCTCAGGGGTACCGGACGTGAGGGTTCCGTCACCGATGAGGAGACAGCGATGGGAGAAAGTCAGGGCCAGGTCAAGATCGTGAAGGGAAAGGAGGACGGAAAGATCCCGCTCCCGAGCTAGGTCAGCAAGTCTCCGCAGCACCTCCACCCTTCTGGGTTGATCCAGGAAGGAGGTTGGCTCGTCAAGGAGCAACAAAGACGGCTCTTGGGCCAGTGCACGGGCTATATGGACCCTCTGGAGCTCCCCATCGCTCAGCTCGGTTAGAAACCTGTCGGACAGGTCAAGAGCGTCCATATCCCGCAAAGCATTAAGACAGGCCATCTCGTCCGGCTGTCTGGAGAACCGGCCCTGCTCCACCATCTCTAAAGCTGTAAGCCCCCAGGGTCTGGGCCTGTCCGACATAGCAGCCCCCATAAGCCTGGCCCTCTGAGAGGGAGATAGACCGTTCAGGGGACGATCCATCAGAAGCACCTCCCCCTCCAGGGGACTTTGAAGGCCCAGAAGGGTCCTGAGCAACGTTGATTTTCCCGATCCATTGGGCCCCAGAAGGGAGACTATCTCTCCGGGATAGAGGTTTAGGTTGATCTTCGACACCACCGATCGACCTCCATAGCCCACCGAGAGGTTCTCTGTTTTCAGAATATCGGTCATCGATCTCCCCCTTTCATAACCACCCAAGCCACCACAGGAGCCCCGATCAGTGAGGTCACAGCGTTGAGAGGAAGTGACGACGCTCCTCCGGGAAGCCTTGAGAACAGGTCCGCAAGGACCGCGAGGGTGGCCCCGGTCAGAATGGAGGCAGGAGTGAGATAACGATGTCTCGCCGAACCGATCAGCCCCCGTGCCAGATGGGGAACCGCTATTCCCAAAAAGGCAACAGGGCCACAGTAGGCGGTAACCGTTCCGGCCAAAATGGCCACTATCATTATCATCCGTCGTCTGATGGAGGTTACGTCCGCCCCTACTGTGGCAGCGCAGCTCTCCCCTAGTAAAAAGGCATCCCACAGCCTATGGCCCATCAGGGCCAGGATCACCCCTACAAAGAGAGCTAATCCCATCCATGGCAGCCTGTCCCAGCCGATGCCTGCGAACGTCCCGAAGCTCCAGGAGACGAAGCCGTGAACCCTCTCAGCAGGGGCCCACTGAATGAGGACCGATACCACCGAGTTTATGGCGTATCCCATCATAAGGCCGAGGATGAGCAGAGTCGCTCCCTTTCTGACCCTCTCCGCCACCGCAGCCACCAGGGCCATCGCCAGAAGGGCTCCGAAGAATGAGCTGCCCAGAAGACCCAGCTTGGACAGAACCCCCTCGGTGGGGGACAGCAAAAGGGCCACCGCCGCACCTAGGCTGGCTCCGGAGCTCACGCCGAGAACAGACGGACCTGCTAGGCCGTTTCCGAACAGAGTCTGCATCAGAAGCCCAGAACAGGCCAGACCTCCTCCTGCCATGGCGGCGGCCAAGACCCTGGGAAGCCTTAGGTGCAGAACTATAGTCCTCCAGCTAGAAGGTACATCACCTCCCGTGAGGGTATCCCATATGGAGAGAGGTGGGATTGAGACCGATCCGAGGGAAAGCCCGGCCACCATAGTACCGACGAGGGAGAGAACAAGAAGTAGCCAGAGAGACAAAGGGACCCTAGATCTACTGGAGTTTACGGTAGAAAACCAGTTCATGGTCCGGCAAAGCCAAGGGATGGATTATGGACAGGAGGTCCGACAAGATCAGATCGGGCCTGATAACCCCAAGCTGATAGTAGTCGTTGCCTCCGTGTTCGTTGATTCGGTTGTCGTTGTTGTAGACCCTCCCCGCCTTAAAGGGGGATATGGCCTCCACGGGAACCCCGGAGGACCTTCCGTCATCCAGAGAACGCCATGTTCCACAGTTGACCCAAAGATCCGCCGATACCGCCCTGTCTAGGACCGCCTCCAGATCCATAGGAGCGGTTCCGGTCCCCTTGAGGTCATCCCACATCGAGATCCCTCCTGCGGCCCTGAAAAGTATCGAGGGCCAGCTATACCCTTTTGGAACATACCAGGTTCCCCCGAAGGGGGCGCCGGACATTATTACCGGCCTGTCCTGCTCCAGGGCTCCTAGAGCCTCCAACTCTCTGTATCGAGAGGCGACTTTATCGAAAAAGGCCTCCGCCTCCTCCCCCTTTCCTACGAGAAGGCCTATAAACTTTATCCATTCCGCCCTTCCCAGGGGGGATTCCTCAAGGTACTCTGCCATAAAAAGGACGGGTATGCCACATCCTGCGAGAAAATCCACGTCCCGCCTCTCCTCCTCCCCGTAGAGGTAGGTTATAAACCCACCAGGAGAGAGGGATATAAGCCTCTCCCTGTCCAGTGACCTGGACATTCCACCGTCGGAGGCCACCTCAGGCAGGTTCAGCTCTCGGAGGGAATCGGTGTAGACGTACTTCCCCCCTGCCAGACCTATGAGGCTATTCAGGGACCCCAGGACATCGAGGCAGGCCACGGCTGAGGTGGTGCCTATGACCACCCTCTCAAGGGGAACCTCTACAGCGACGACGTCAGGGATGGATTGAACGGCAGCTTCTCCCTTTGGGACCAGAAGATACCTGACCGGAGCGGAGGCTCCGTAGTAGGGCACCGGAACGGTGACCATATGGTGGCCCTCTACCTCCTCAATTATGAGGTTGGACGCCTCCTTGATCTCCATAGCGAAGGAGGAGGAGGAGACAAAAAGAACTATGACAGCAAAAAAACCGGCATGTTTTTTCAATTCAATCAAAACCTCCAGGAATAGGATAGATACCAGGTTCGGCCCTCCTGAGGGTACCAGGGAAGCCTCTCCCCACCGACCCCTGTGGCGAACTGGGTTACTTCATGACCTTTATCGAAGAGGTCGTCGACCCCTAGGGAGACCAGGTGACCCTCTTTAATGGACCACCTCAATCCCAGGTTGAACTGGGTTAGATCGGAAAGGCCGATCTGTTCCGCCATATCTAAGAAAGTCGTGCCTCTGTGCTGGATCTCGCCAAAAATGGACATAGAGGGCGAGAGGAGCCTGGTTAGCCTAAGGTCCAGGGAGTTCTCCGGCCTGTTGGGCAGGGCCTTGCCGTAGCGATAGCCTGGAGTTCGATTCTCTCCGTCCATGAAGGTCCAAGAGAGTCCTAAGGTCCACCTTTCCCAACGAAAATCTCCTTCAAGCTCCAGACCTCTTATAATGGCCTGACCGATATTTCTGTAGGCTCCGACCCTCTGGTTGACCTGAACGTACTCTATGAGGTCGTCCATGTCCATTCCGAAGGCGGTGAGCCCTAAAGTGGCGTCGGCATCACCCAGCCTACCGTCCCATCGCACCCCTAGATCCCAGTGGGTCCCCTCCTCCCACTTAAGGCCAGGGGTAGCTATTATGGTAGCTCCATCTCCGTAGGTCTCGTAGAAATTAGGAGCTCTTTTGGAGTAACCTACTGTGGCCTTGACCATCCAGCTGGGGGTCCAGTTCCACTGAGCTCCGACAGCCCAGGATAGGGCGCTCTCCCCGTCCACCTTGTTCCACCTAAGGAGGGGCGTAATTATCACGTCACCCATAGGGACGGTGTCCTGTAGAACAGCGGAGAAACTGTCCCTCTCAAATCGACCTATGCCGCCCAACGAGGACACCGTATCCCCGTCCACGTCCAGGGCCTCTTTTCCTCCCTTTAAGGTCAGCTCTAGAAAATGGTCTCCCGCCATGGCCGAGCCGAACAGGGCACCTTCGTCTCTGACGGTCCTATAGGTCGACCTCTTCACACCTAAACTGCCGAGACGGTCGAGGGGGTCGGAGAAATCCTTATCCTCCTCGGTGCGGTCCAGTGACCAGCCCCAATCGACCTCGCCGGTGCTGTAGGATTTACCCAGGGAAAAGGCCCGTCTCTCAACGTCCTGCCACGGTCCCTGGATGTCCGCCCCCTTGTCGTTTCCTGGAGCAGGAAGGGGCAGTTCTCTGTGTCTTTTATTCATAGTCGCGGCAATACGCCAGCTTCCATCGCTCCAGCGGATAGTGCCCCCCTCCTCCCAGAAACCGTTGTTCCACCGTCTGGTATTGTAGTCGTCGGTAGGGGTTATTGAACCGTTGTCGTTTCGATAGGGGAAATCGCCCTTTTCGGACTTAGCCTCAAGGGCTATAGACAAGGTTCCTGACCCCAGCTTCGTGCCGTACCTGAGGGAACCGGACGAGTAGCCTAGGTCGCCGACTCCCAGGGCTAAAGCGCCCTCTCCAGCCTCCGAGGCTATGGTGACCACGTTTATAACCGCTCCCATGCCGGATAGGTCGAAGGTGGCGGGGACGTAGCCCCTATAGACCTCTATCTTCTCAACCCTTTCGATGGGTATAGTGGATAGATCGGCGGCGGAGTCCCCTCCCAGGTTCCACAGGACTCCGTCGACGTAAACCGCTACCTGAGCGGAGGTACTTCCCCGCACCGACGCGACCGCCCTGGCTCCCCGCCCCCCTCCGCTTGAGATGGACACACCGGCGACCCTGGATAGAAGGTCTGGCAGGGTCCTCATCTCACCGGAATAGCTATCCGGCCGGATCACCGTGACAGAGCCTGGGGAGAGATCCTGGTCCTCGACCGCCGAGGCGGTTACCGAAACAGGGGCCAAGGTTGTGGCTCCTACCATGGTCGGGACCGTAAAAAGGCAGATGGCCGCCGTCAAGGCGACCTTAAATAGATCTTTTTTCACTTTTTATATCCTCCTGTATCGAAAAAGGCGACCCTGAGGTCGCCTTTTTCTGTACACTACCTGCCTCTGAAAAGAAGCAGTATGGGGGCAAATAAGAACATAGCGGAAGGGGCGAAGCCGACAGAGCAACCGCCACCGCTACCGCCGCTGTCGGGGTAGCTGGAGGGATAGGTCTCAACTGAACCGTCGGAACCTATTCCCTTCACCGATCCTTCGGTACCGTTGGACGAGCAGACCCACAGACGGCCTTTTACATCCAAAGTGGAACCTACGGTCCAGCCGTCCAGTGTGGTCGCTGGGGCTCCAAGGGCGATATCGGTTAGGGTAGTCCACGACGATGGTCTGTCGACGACGTAGACTTTGTTTCGGTTCACCCCAAGGGCAACGTCGAAAACCGACGACACGACGAATATCTTGGTGCCGTTGTCGAAAAGGGCCTGGACGAACTCTCCGCTGTCCTGAAAGCCTGCGAACTTTATCTCAGACCGGGCCATATTGCTTCCATCTATCCTCCAAGCCTTGTGGGCTGAAGAGCTGTAGTTGCCGTTAGAGGCCACGTAGACGGCCTCGCCTCTGGAGGACATCCCCACCGGGTTGATACCTACGTCCACCGAGGCCACTGCCGTTAGGTCGGTGGGGCTGACCTGTACAAGCGCACCGTTATCCATGCTGGAGGGAAAACTCTCAAAACCCTGGACCATCAAGAAGAGCCGTCCACCGTCGGTGGTGAGAACGGACTCCCCTTTATCCTCGCTGGCGACTTTGTAGATGTCCCTGGAGAGGGTCACCGTACCGTAGCTGTCGAGAGGCCTCTTCTCCAACCTTCCAAGCCCCTTTCCAGAGCCGTAGTAGGCCAGATAAAGGTCGTCGGACAGAACTGCGACACCCTTGAGATTTCCGTTAACCGTGCCGTTCCACTCAGGATTGCTCCAGTCCGAGGGGTTGAATATCTGTATCTCGGTCTGGGCACCCCAGGAAAGTCTATTCGCTAGAAGAACCCTGTCCGTACCCCCTTTGGAGAAGGAGAACACCGCGGCGTCCCCACCAAGGTTGGACCTGACGGCGGAGGATATGGCCCCGGAGGAGGGATCGACTATCCCCATAGCACCAGATTTAAATTCCTCCGAGGTGGTGTACACCACTCTGCCGTCACTTAAGGTAGCCAGACTGTAGGGAGTTCCCCCCAGCCCGCCGGAAGCCCAGGCAGCGAAGGCACAGAGAACCATCAACACAGAGAGCGCGAAGGAATAGCGAGTTTTTTTCATCCTAAAAGAATCCCCCAATAAAAAAATAAGGCGGCCCGAGGGCCGCCATAGATCACGAAAAAATCCCTGTCTCCGCCCTCGAGGAGACACGATACACAGGATCGGTACGTTCAGTATCCGGACTTAGATTCATCCTAGGAGGAGCCTTCCCAGCGATAGCCAGTGGCGTGTGTCCTCTTCGTCATCTTTACCGTAGCGGGGCTGCGCCGGATTTTCACCGGCTTCCTGAACGAGGTTCCTGTCTAATTCCGTTGCACTATACATCATGTCGTCGTACAATGCAACACAGCTTTCAAGGTAAAAGGAGGTTTTTAAGTTGGCGGACGGCATGGAAAATTGGAAGAGCGACGATTATTTTGATAGCATCGGAGAAAATCCGTTTAAGTTTATAAAGGACGACGAGAGCCCTAAAGACGACAGAACTCCCATATCTGAGGACGACTAAGTCAAGAGGAGGAGCTTAAGCTCCTCCTCTTGACTTAACGACTAACAGCTAATTATAAAATCCTTAGGAGAGGTGTAGACCTCAAAATCGGTCAGGTTTTTCTCCCTGATGAGTTCCTCTACGTCGTCTTCCGTCTCGACGCTGTAGATCTGAATATCCTCGGCACTGGCGTCGACCACCAGACAGAAATATCCCTCCGAGAGTCCCTCTCTGTACATTCCGTAGAAGATCTGCATATCTATCAGGTCCATGAAAAAGATGTCTCTGTCAGGAGTCTCTTCGTCTCCGTCCATCTCCATGGCCTTTATGTAATCGTTGATCCTCGATTTGAGGACGTCCTGATATCTTGGAAGGACGTCAAGAACGACCGATCCGCCCTCAAGGTCCTCCTCCATGGTTCCGATCTCCTTCTCGTCCAGGTATATTTTAGCCCTGTAGAGAACCTCTTCCCCGTTGAGCTCCTCCATGTCCCGAAGCTCAACTCCGTTTATCTGAGCATAGCAAACGCTGTCCATTACGAGTTCACGTCCTCTCTAAGTCCCACTTTAGCTGAAGGGACTCAATCTCAGGCCAATTTTACTCTAAAGCGAGGTCAAAAGCCATATGGACAGTTTATCGTCGACCCTGTTTTTTGACCCAATCTACCAGGTCGTAAAACCTGGGATCCCTTACGCACCCCAGCAAAAACCAGGCGACCGCCCCAAAAAGTATCAGAGGTAACACCATTCCCAGCAGGGAGAGCAAAAAACCCATGGATAGGAATACACCGAAGCCTACGGCAACCCAATATAGAGGAGTAGGTATACCGGATATAAAACGATCGAGACTTTCCTTCCCCCAACGAAACATGGGACACCTCCCAGTATAGATTTTACTCGGAACGGTTCTTTCCGCTCAACAGAGGAAGAACCATAACCGCTATCAGTATAGCACCCCACAGGGCCAATCCCAGATGGGAACTTAGCCCCAAAAGGTTGAGACCGCTGGATATGACCTGAAGAATTATCAGGGCCAGAACCACTCCTCCAACCCTTCCAAAACCCCCATCAGGGTTTACCCCACCTAAAACCGATGCCAGGACGGTCACCAATAGATAGGACGAGGCATATCCCGCCCGAGCTGAATTAAACCGAGATATCATTATAATCGACGCTATCCCAGCCAGGAGCCCTGAGAGGACGTAAACCGAGACGAGGACTTTTTTGACCGGAACACCGGAGAATTCGGCGGCCTTCGAGTTGGATCCTATCATGGAGGAGTAGACTCCAAAGGGAGTTCTCTCCAGCAACACCCCCATAACAAGAGCGCAGAACAGAAAGATAACTAAAGGCAGTGGTATTCCGTAAATCATTCCGTTGCCGATAAACAGAAACCCGCTGGGGAAACCGGAGATAACCGAGCCTTGGGTAAGGAGCACGCTTATTCCCTCGACGAGAGTCATAGTTCCCAGAGTCGCCAGGATAGCTGAAACCCCTACGTAGGCCACCAAAACCCCGTTTATCACCCCAATACAGAGAGAAACGACCACACCGGAGAGCAGGGCAACAACTATGGAGACAGGGCTTCCCACCATAAAGGACGTGAGAACCCAAGCTGTGGCGATGCCGGACATATTGGCCGCAGCTATAATCGAAAGGTTTATACCTCCGGTTATCATTGCGATCATCATCGCTAAGGTCAGTATCCCAAGCTCAGGGAGCTGAAAAGCTATGGACTGGAGGTTTGCCCCGCTAAAAAAGCCCTTACCGAGAAAGAGGGCAAAGCCTCCCACCAAAGCCAGAAGTATGACCACAAGACGAAGTATTTTTCTGTCTTTAGGGAAGGACATCTATCTCCGCCCCCTTCATATCCTCTCTCCGCCTGTTCCATGCAGTCATGGCAACGCTTAACAGTATTACCAAACCTATAGCGACCTTATGCCAGTAGGACGAAACGCCGAGAAGAGTAAGTCCGTTTTGGAGAATCCCTATAATAGCCACTCCAAGGACCGCTCCCATAACCGATCCCTCACCTCCGCTTAAGCTCGCTCCGCCTAAGACCACCGCTGCGAGCACCTCCATCTCTCTGCCAACTATGGAATTAGGAGCCACGGTCTGAAGAAGCTGGGCCTGCACGGTAGCCCCTATTCCCGCCATAAGCCCCATGTAACAGTAGACGAACGTCCGAAGCCGAAAAAGGTTAAACCCCATACGCCTGGCTCCATCTGGATTTCCCCCCATGGCGTATATTCGGCGACCTGTTACAGTTAGGTTAAGCAAAATCCAGGTAAGGGTCACCGAAACCAGCAAAGCAGCCACAGGCAAGGAAAGGGAGTAAATGTCGTCAGGACCAAATGAAAATAGAGTTATACCGTCGCCAAACCAATCGGGGAAACTGTATAGCCACCGGCCTTTGGTGACAAAGACGAGGAGACCGTAAAAAACGTTAAGAGTAGCTATAGTTATTATTATAGCGGAGACCTTCAGGTGATGGACTAAAAATCCGTTGATCCAGCCTAGAGCTATTCCCACCGCCGAGGCTACGACAAAGGCGGTTATCCAGCCTCCACCATGATCCATTATAACCAGAGCCATAGAGTACTGAGCCACCGTAGCTGTAGCGGTGAAGGATATGTCTATGCCTCCGGAGATCAACACCACGAGAAGACCTACCGCCATTATCCCCACAAAGGAGTAGCTCAGGAGCAGATCAAAGAGGTTTTCGAGAGAGAAAAACTCCTCCGAACCTATCGAAAAAATCGCCATCATGACGAATAGCACCAGCGTCAGATAGAATTCGCTTTTCTTAAAAAAATCGCCCATATCTATACCTCATCTATCCTTGAGGCCAGGTCCTGCTCCGATGTCTCCGTAGGCCTATATTCACCGGTGATCCTGCCCCTTTGCATCGTGATAATTCTATGGCAATTATAGTAGACCTCCGGTATTTCGTCGGAGATCATAATAATGCCCATACCTTTGGCAGACAAACTTTTGACTATGTCATAAATTCCCTTTTTGGCGGCTATATCCACCCCTACGGTAGGGGAATCTAGAATGAGCACTTTGGGCTTGGTCGCCAGCCATTTAGCGAGGACCACCTTCTGTTGGTTTCCGCCGGACAAGGTTCTTACCGGAAGGTTTACGTCGGAGACTTTGACCGATAGCTCTTGAACCGACGAGGAGACCAGCTGATCCCTTTTTGTTCCGTCTATAGTCCCAAAGGAAGACTTCAGCCTGTCCAGTACGGTCAATACAGAGTTATCCCTTATAGACTGGTCCATCACTATACCTAACGTCAGCCTGTCCTCCGATACATAGCCGATGCCGGAATAAATGCCGTCCCTTATGGAACTGAGGGAGAGGTACTTCCCCTCGAGGGCAATCGTTCCTGAGTCAGGCGGATTTTTTCCAAAAAGGCTTAAGGCTAACTCGGTTCTACCAGAACCTAAGAGACCGGTGATGCCCAGTATCTCCCCTCTGTGGAGCTCGAAAGACACGTCTTTATAGTTGTTTTGCCTGGTAAGCCCCTCTACGCTCAGTAGAACCGATCGGTGGTGCTCGACATCGTGAACGGTCATATCGAACTCCAGACCGGTCATATAGGTTGCCAGTTTTTTATCGTCCAACTCGGAAGCCTCAAACACCCCGACGGATTTTCCGTCCCTTAAGACCGTCACCCTCTCGGCGACCTCTATGACCTCGTCCAGTCTGTGGGATACGAATACCACAGCGATATCCCTGTTTTTAAGCTCCTTCACCACGGAGAGAAGCGCTTTAACCTCCGTTCTCGTGAGGGAGGCGGTAGGTTCGTCCATTATAACCAGTCGAGCATCGTTGGCGAGAGCCCGGCATATGGCCACCAACTGACGATCGGCGATCGATAGCTCGGAAACCTTTTTCCTGAGAGGCAGAGATATCCCTATTTTATTCATAGCCGTCTTAGCGTCGGAGACAAGCCGGCCTTTATCCACAAAAAAACGGCCTTTTTCGCAGTACTGACCTAATCCGATGTTCTCCGCCACCGATAGACCTGGAAAGATAGACAGGTCCTGATATATAACCTGAATCCCTATGCCTATGGCCTTTGCAGGATCTAAGGCGACTAATTCGCCGTCGATAAAGATCTCCGCCCCATCTTCCGGTCGATATACCCCTGAAATTATCTTTATGAGGGTGCTTTTTCCAGACCCATTTTGACCTGCCAGACAGTGAATTTCCCCAGGAGAGAGGGAAAGGCCAACGTCATCCAAGGCAGTTACCCCTCCAAAGCGTTTGCTGATATTGCGAAGCTCAATGAAAGGTTTTTTTTCATTCATGAGAACCCCATCCTATCACTTTAGTTCTGTGACTTTCGACGAAAATAAAGGGCGGAGTCCAAGGCTCCGCCCTTTACAACCTCCAGAATTATACCAGCCTAGAAACCAAGCTCTCTAGCGTTCTCGGCGGTTATCTCCAGTATGGCGTTAAGCTTTATAATGTTTCCATCGAGGGTTATGGCTTTAGGTCCGGTCATCATAGGAAGTTCCATGCCGTCTTTTATCTCTCTTCCCTCGAGGATTTCCTTGGCGACTGCGACCATGGCGTAGCCCGGGTCCGCAGGATCCCAGAGGAACCCTTTAGTGATGAGACCTCTGGAGAGATATCTGGAAGCGTGCTCAGGCATGACCGTCCCAACTATGGCCATATCTCCAGGCTTCGCCTTCTGCTTTTCCATCGCCCTAGCTCCTCCGATAGGGCCAAGGCTTCCGAACCCTACAATCCCCTTAAGGTTCGGGTATGTCTTAAGGAGCTCCATGGTCTTTTTGTAGGATTCCTCGGCACTTTCCCCACAGGGGATCCTGTCGGTAACCAGCTTCATATCGGGATAGTTTTTCTTAACGTATTCGAGACCTATGTCCGCCCACAGGTTATGAAGAGGAACGGTCAGGGAGCCGACGAATATGGCGAAATCTCCCTTCTCCCCCATCGCATCAGCGAGACAGGCAAAGTTCATCTCGCCAAATTCTACGTTGTCGATGGCCTCGACGTCGTAGTCAGCCCCTGGCTGATTTGGGGATTCGTGGGTTATTACCACGATACCTTTGTCTCTCGCCTTCTGGAGGACCGGCCCCATAGCGTTGGCGTCGTTAGGGACTACGCAGATAGCGTCTACCCCTTTGGCGATAAGATCCTCGACTATCCTGATCTGCTGAGCGGGATCAGCGTCGGAGGGACCAACCTGATAGGCTTTTACGTTAAGGTCTTTTGCAGCTTTTTTTACACCGTCCTCAAGGCGGTTGAACCAGGGAATACCGGTGATCTTAACCACCGTGGCTATCTCGTACTCCTTGGCTCCGGCTATGCCGGAAAACAGGAAAGCACCCATAAGGGCCGATAAGGCTATCGATCGAACAAACTTGTTCATCATAAAACTACCTCCAAGTCATAAACATCGGTATTTCTCCAGGTCAACTAGACCGTCAATGACGCTTGGGCTCGTAGCGATGTAGTTTACAGGATCTTCTGATCACATCCCTCCCTTCGTCAAGGCCATCTACGACGCCTAAGGCCTGAAGCTGGCAGATCAGGTTACCCATCGTCGTCGCCTCCACCGGGCCAGCTAAAACCGTCTTTCCCGTGGCGTTGGCGGTCAGCTGACACAGAAGGGAGGCCTTAGTCCCCCCTCCAACGACGTTTATCCTGTCCACGACCCCAACGGTGTCCTCCATATCCCTGAGTGCGGTACCGTACCGAGAGGCGAGGCTATCGTAGATGGAGCGAGCAAATTCACCTACCGTTTCAGGAGGTTCTTCTCCTCTATCGATAAACCACGATCCTATGGCTTCCGGCATATTGTCGGGGTTCATGAATCTGAGGTCATCGGGGTCGAACAAGAAACGCCCCGGTGTGGCCGAGTGGGCTGCCTTGTGTATCTCGTCGTAGGAAAGGTCGGAACCTCTGTCCCTCCAGCTTCTCCGACACTCCTGTATTAACCAGAGACCGGCGATTATCCTGTGATATACCACCTTATCTCCTACTCCCATTTCGTTGGTGAAGTTCATCTCCATCGATTTAGGGGACAACTCCGGTCGATCAAGCTCCGTTCCAAGAAGGGACCAGGTTCCAAGGCTTATGAAAGAACTTCTGACGCCTTTTTCAAAGGGAGTAGCAGCCAGAGCGGAGGCGGTATCGTGCCCAGCTACTGCTACCACCGATATGCCCTCAGGAAGGCCCGATGCCTGCCTAAAACCTTCCTCCAGAGGACCTATGAAGGTACCTGGAGAAATAAGGGGACAGAGCAGACCGGAAGGCACCCCGGCCTTCTCGAGCAGATCGGGGGCCCAGGATCGACTTGATGGATCGAAAAATTGAGAGGTGGAGGCGATGGTAACCTCGTTAGCCATCTTCCCCGTCAGGAAGTACGCAAAAAGATCCGGCGGGAAGAGGAGGCTTTTTGCATGGTCGAATATCCAGGGCTTTTCCCTCCTGTGGGCGTAGAGCTGAAGAAGGGTATTGAACTGTATGAACATTATCCCCGTGCGGCGGTAAATCTCGTCTTTCGGTATAAGATCGAAAAGCTCGTCGTAAAGGCCTTCGGTCCTAGGATCTCTATAGGAGTGGACGGGAACCATGAGGTCTCCGGCCTCGTCTATTAGGCCATAGTCAACTCCCCAGGTATCTATGCCGACGGTGAACGGCTTGCCTTTAAGCCTGGTAGATGCCTTTATAAGACCTTTTCTTATCTCCTCCAGATCGCTCAAGACCTCCCAGTACCATCTCGCCCCAACCCGAATCGGCCGTCTCTCAAAAGAGTGGACCGTCTCCAGGGAGAGGCTTTCTCCGTCATAGGTCCCCAGAGTAGCCCTACCACCGGAACTTCCGAGGTCGAACGCAAGACAATGGACAGCCGTCTCCATCGGGATCATCTCTTCTTTGTCTGTCCGTAAGAGGCAAACTGCCTCTGAGTGCCCTCTATGGCCTCTTTGGGAAGTATAACCGGTTCCCCTGCGCTTTTCGCCAGTATGTAAAGCCTGGCCACGTACTCAACGTTCAGAGCAACGGTAAAGGCGGCTTTCATCGACCTGCCTAAGGCGATCTGACCGTGGTTAGCCATCAGGACGGCGTTATAATCCCCTATATTGTCCGCTACGTTTTTAGCGAGCTCAGGAGTCCCGTAGACCGCAAAGGGAGTAATTGGCACTCTATCCCCGGCGACTGCGACCATGTAGTTCACCGCCGGAAGGTCTATTCCTAGACAGGACACGGCGGTAGCGTAATCGGAGTGACAGTGCACTATCGCCGAAGCGTCAGGTCTAACCTTGTACAACCCGAGATGGAGTCCCCACTCGGTAGTGGGAACTAAGTGATCCTCCTCCACAAACCCCCCGTCCAGGGTCATAATGACCACGTCCTCGGGCTTTACGTCAAAGTAATCCATTCCAGAAGGGCTAAGGGCTATATAGCCCTCCTCCCTGTTAAAAACGCTGACGTTGCCTCCTGTCCCTGTGGTGAGATTGGCCTCCATCAGCTTTCTGCCGTACTCGACCACCTGTTCTCTTTCTTCCCTCAAAATCAAAGTTAACCCCTCCATTAAGACCACTTCAAGGCGGTCGATTTAGCTTTTCCGAGACAAAACTCCAAGGTCATGCATGAGGCTAGCGGTGCTCCTATAAAGATCAAGATACACTTTATGATAAAGATCGTAAAGTGGCTTTAGATCTAGATCGTTACCGATCTTTAAGGGATCACCGATCCACGATTTTATATCGCCGTGATCGGCAAACAGCCCTATGCCCAGACCGGCGAGAAAGGCGTCTCCGTAGGAGGCTCCGAAGGTCACAGGGGGAACAAGCTGCTCTATTCCACAGATATCGCTGACCATCTGGAGCCAGGGAAGATTTTTGGTTCCTCCTCCTACGGCTCTAAACTCCTCAGGGGCGGCCCCAATGGCCTCCAAAAGATCTACGTGGTGACGAACTCCATGACCGACCCCCTCTAAAATAGCCCTGTAAATATGTTCTCTTCCGTGAGAAAGGGTTAAGCCAAAAACGGTGCCTCTGGCCCCTGGATCGTTTATAGGGGTTCTCTCCCCGCTAAAGTAGGGAAGCACGATAAGCCCCTCCGCTCCCGGAGAGACATTAGAGGCCATCTCCGCCAGCCTGGAAAAAGCGGAGACCCCATCTCGGGATTCCTGGTCGACCAGATCCAGGGCGCAGTTATCCCTGAACCACTTGGTGAGGACTCCGGTGGTGGCCATTCCCGCCATCAGAGAGTAAGTTCCTGGGAACAGAAAAGGGGCGGACCAGAGCCTGGTGTCGGTCACAGGGCTATCGGTGACCTGGACCATAAAGAGGGTCGAGCCGTACATGAGCATCATCTGACCTGGCTCTACGACCCCCACCGAGACCGCCTCGGAAGCGGCGTCGGTCGCCCCGACTATGACCGGAGTTCCTACCGCAAGGCCGGTCTCCAATGCGGCCTCCTCGGTGACGTATCCAGCGATCTGGGAGGTCCAGCCTATGGCAGGTAGCTTGTCTATGTCGACTATAGAGGAACATAGGTCCTCAGCCCATCCTTGAGATGCAACGTCATAACATGGAACGTAGTTACAGGCTGTGTAGTGGTCGATCCACCATTCCCCGGTGAGCCTGGCGACCAGATAGGTGCTTCCTGTCCCTATTTTATGGGCCTTATCGTAGATCTGAGGCTCATTTTTTCTGAGCCAGAGAATTTTAGGCCCTACGGCCTGAGAGGAAAGGGAGTTCCCGCAACGGGAGAATATTTCGTCCTCCCCTATGGCGGAGTTTAACTCGCTTATCTCCTCGGTGGCCCTGGTGTCTATGCCGTAAAGCACGGCGTTTCTTAGGGCGACACCTTTTTCGTCCATAGGGACCATACAAGGAGCGATAGTGCTACAGCCGAAGGAAGCTATCTCGTCGGAGGATACGCCACTACCGTCCAATAGATCTTTTATCACCGACTTTAGGCCACCCCACCAGGCTACCTCAGGGTCGTGTTCCGCCCAGCCCTGTCTAGGTATAATCAATTCGTGGGGGTGAGAGGCGGAGGCTATTACCGCTCCTGAGAGATCGACCAGAACTCCTTTGGTCTCGCTGGTTCCAACGTCAACACCCATTAAACATTTCTTATTCAAGACGGATTCCCCCTAAAATCATCTGTTTCTGGAACATAACCCCTCGCCACAGGCTCCACCGTCAAGAGAACGAAATTCGCTATCTTTAAGAAAAAGGCACGTCATCGCCAACACGATAAAACCTATAGGGACAAAAGGGGACGAGATGATATTCATGTCCCTCAGATATCCTGCTACTAAAGGGCCTGCTATCATGCCGAGACCGAAAAATATGTTGTAAAGCCCCATAGTCCTCCCAGAGCCAAAACCCTTTCCCCTGATTGAGGCTATAGAGGCAGCGGAAGGAGATCCCATACCGGACCCTAGACCAAAGGCCACACCACCGGCTAAAAGCAAGGGGAATGAACCAAGTTGGGGCAGAATAAACATAGTAAAGGCCGACGTTACCCCTCCGACGAGAACAAGCCGATTCTTAGGATATCGATCGGCCATGTCCCCGGAAGTCCTCTGACAAAGGGCTGTCGATATGGAGACCGCCGATAGAACCGCTCCAATTTCCATAAAAGATAGGCCCATCTCCGTAGCCAAAAGAGGTACGAACATCAACATGGCCCCTCTACCTAAAGCGGTAGCGAACTGAAAAGCGTAGACCCTTAGCAGTATTTTATCGGATAGTAAAAATCGATAAGCGGACATCTCACCTTTATCCTCGGTAATAGAGGAGGAAGGGATAGACCTAGGTAGCCATAGGGCTATGCCCATCAGGGCTAATAAGGTCATAGCGGTCATTACCAAAAAAGGGGCCTGAGTTCCAATCCAATCGGTCAATAGACCGCTGATCAGAGGTCCCGCCCCAATTCCAGCAAAGAGAGCCATCTGAAGAGAGCCAAAGAAGTGGCCCTCCTCGCCGGGCTCTGCTACGTCCGACCCTATCGACATGGCGATAGGGACGACAAAGGCCGAGCCCATTCCGTTGAAAAACCTTATGGCCACCATATGCCAGGCAGAATCGACAAAAAGATAGGCCAAGGACGATATTGTGTATACCGACAGGCCGAACATCATCAACCTTTTTCGGTTGATCCGGTCCGCCAGAGATCCGGAAAATAAGGTGCAGCCCATACGGGATATTGAAAATGCGCTGAAAATAAGACCTAGCAAAGTCCCACTAGCCCCCAGTTTTACCGCGTACAAAGGCAAAACTGGGCTTATCACCCCGACACCCATCATGCAACAAAAAAGAGAAAATGAAAGGATCCCGAGGATCCTCCCGCTATAGACCTTCACCACCATAAAAACCCCTCCCCCTTAAAGGGGTACGCCCCCTTTATCTCTACTATCATACCAAAAAAAGGGGCTCTCGGAGGGAAAGTATCCAGAATAGGGAGCTATACTCCCATTATGGACAGCCAAAAAGTTATGGTAAAAACCGAGCACATAGTGGAAGTTACCACTACTTTTCCGGCATATTCACCGTCCATGCCCATACCTTTTGACAGAACAAAATTATTCACCGCAGCAGGCATAGCTGCCACCAGAACCGAGGTTTTGACCAACATAGGCTCAACGGGGAAGAACTGAAAAGCAAGAAGGGTCAGCAGTGGGGATAATATTAGCCTCACGACAAGATCTCCCCATACCTGTCTTATGGAGGATAGTATGTCCTCGACCACCAAAGAAGCTCCTAAAACTATGAGGGCTACGCCGCTTCCGATATTTCCCAGGATAACCAGGGTTTGATCGACCCAATGAGGGATAGATCCTAGTCCCGAAAAAGCCCCTGCGACGCCAAGGAGGCAGGATATCAACATAGGATTTCTTATCAGTCTTCCGAAAACCTGCTTTATGGAGCTCAGGGAAAGTTCCCCTGACATAGCGAACTGCCCCATGGATATGGATATAACCTGATATACCACGAGAGACAGAGCTAGATATATACCGTAACTCTCCAGACCAGCCTCGCCGAGAGCGATGGTAACGGCGGGAAGTCCCATAAAAACGTTATTTCCCCTTACGGAGGTTAAGACCGATACCGCAAGTTTTTCCCTAGGTAGCTTTCTGCTTTTAGCCAATCCCCAGGAGATAAAGGGCAAGACCACGAACACACTGTAAACAGCGCACATGAAAGGTAGGTTTGAGAAAAGCTCCGGGTCAACTCTTATGGTGGAACGGAAGAGAATAGCGGGCATAGCTACCCAGTAAAGAAGCCTGTTCATCTCGTCTAATCCAGAGTAGGTCACTACATCTCTGTATCTTAGATACCACCCTATCGCCATAACTGCCCCAAGGGGCAAAACGATGAAAAACGCACTGATCATAAAAAAACCCTCCTAAAAATCCGTCGTTTCATATTCCCCCTCGACGGGAAGCGATGAAGTGAACTATACTGTAGGCTAAAGGTATAAAAATAAAAATAAGGAGTGACAGCCTATGACCGTCCCAGCGAATATATTCAGAGAGTACGACATCAGAGGCATGGCGGATACGGATCTATCCTCCCCTAACGTCCAGGCCATAGCCAGAGCCTACGGAACTTACCTGAAAAGAAAGGGAATAAATAAGGCTTCCGTAGGAGGAGACGTTCGCCAGTCCACCGAAAGAATAAGCAAAGACGTAATTAAAGGACTCAGAGAGACCGGCGTGGACGTCATAGATATAGGCATAGTTACGAGTCCCTTGCTTTACTGGAGCCTATTCCACCACGACCTCAACGGTGGAGTTATGATAACCGGCAGTCACAACCCGAAGGACATGAACGGCCTTAAGCTGGCTTTCGGGAAGGCCACTCTCTACGGGGAGGAAATCCAAAGGATAAGGGAAATGGTGGAGAAAGAGGATTTCGACCTGGTATCAGAACAGGGATCGGTAAAGAAAGAAAACCTTTGGGAACCCTATTTATCCATGTTGAAGGAGAAAATCGTCCTTGGACCTAGAAAGCTAAAGGTAGTAGCCGACGCAGCCAACGGTACCGCAGCCCTCAAGATCGTGCCCTTCCTGGAGAGTCTTGGCTGCGAGGTCATCCCCCTTTACTGTGAGCCCGATGGGACCTTCCCTAACCATCACCCAGATCCTCAAAAGAGGGCTAATATGCAGGACCTCATAGCCAAAGTAAGAGAACACAAGGCGGATGTGGGATTCGGATTCGACGGCGATGCGGACCGCATCGGGGTCGTGGACGACTCCGGCGAGATAGTCTGGGGAGATATCCTCATGGCTCTCTACTGGCGAGAGATCCTCCCTAAAAACCCTGGAGCCACGGCGATCATAGAGGTCAAGTGTTCCCAGGCTCTGGAGGACGAGGTTAGAAAACTCGGCGGAGTTCCTCACTACTATAAGGCCGGACACTCGCTGATAAAGGCGGAGATGAAGAGGATAAACGCCCTTTTCGCCGGTGAATACTCAGGACATATTTTCTTCGCCGACGAATACTACGGCTTCGACGATTCGTTCTACGCCGCTGGAAGACTGCTTCGGATCCTGTCCTACAGCGATATATCCCTCTCTGAGATGCTGTCGGATATTCCGGTATACCACCACACCGAGGAAATAAGGGTGGACTGCCCGGACGAGAGGAAATTCGAGGTCATGGAGGGCATCACATCCAAAGCTCTGGAGGAATACGACGCTATCACCGTCGACGGCCTGAGGATCGTCTACCCCGACGGAAAGGGGTGGGGTCTCATCAGAGCATCCAACACCCAGCCGGTTCTAGCGACCAGATGTGAGGGTAGAACACCGGAGGACCTGGCCTTCATATCGGAGGACATCAGGAAGAGGATCGTAGAGGCTGGACTGCCCGACTTCCAGTGGACCTACTGATGTAACACATATAGCAAAATAGGGATCCCTCAAGGGGTCCCTATTTTAGTATCCGTCTATAAAAGCGGGCGAAGTTTTCACCTGTAACCATAGCGACCTGGTCTTCCGAATACCCTCTCATGAGGAGTTCGGTGGAAAGGTCGATGGACTGGTTGTATCCCGATATACAGTCGTAGCTGGAGCTGCCTGAATTAGTTCTGAACATATCGCAAAAATCGAAACCCAAACCGACATGATCTATACCGACTAGATTTTTTATGTAGTCCACGTGGTCAGCCAGGTGTCTCGCCGTAACAGGACCGACTTTAGCCTCATCTGCGACAAAGGTGCTACAGGAGTTCATCCCCATAACCCCTCCTCGCTGGGCAAGGGCGACTATCTGTTCATCGGTAAGGTTTCTCATTGTTCCCATCAGAGAACGACAGTTCGAGTGGGAGGCGATAAAAGGGCCTTCGTAAAAACTCAGAACGTCCTGAAAACCCTCGTCGTTGAGGTGGCTAACGTCTAGAAACATCCCAAGAGAGGATATTTCGTCCAGCAACCTTACCCCAAAGTCGGTTAGGCCCCCTTTTTTGCCTTCCCGCCTATGGGAGAAAAAACACCCGTCGCCGGCGTAGTTCCTTCTACTCCAGACAAGCCCAACCCCTCTGACTCCGAGCTCGTAGAAGATCCTCAACAGCCCTAGGTCGTTGGAGATAGGCTCAACTCCCTCAAAGGAGAGGACTATCGCCAGTTTCCCTGTAGAGCGGGCGGACTCGACCTCATCCCAAGTACGGCAAAGAGCCAAACTATCCCCTGACTCATCTACTTCCTGGTGTAACGCACCGATCTGGTCCAGAGCCCTACGAAGGGCCATGTCTGGCACATATCTGTCGCTCACGAAAAGAGAGGACACCACAACGTCCAGACCGGCTTTTTTCATAGAGGGCAGATGGTCCTCCTCTATGACACGATGCCTGCCTTTTTCCCTTTTCTCCAAGACATCGACCAAAAGATCAAAATGGGCATCTAAGACCAATCGAGATCGATGAAGTTCTCTCGCTATAGCCATGCTATTTTCACGTTTTTTCAAGCTATCTCCTCCAATCGCACTCGTCGTGGTGGGTGTTCTGGAGAGGATTATAACACCGCAAAAAGAAGCGAGGAGGATCAAAAGATCCTCCTCTCGTTGAACTTATTAAGGTAGTTTTGCATTTATGCATCTTCGCCGTTCTGTAACATCAGTGCGGTCCTGCTATGACGCCAGTTGTCTGATCGTTCGATGGACCTCACCCCTCTCGGTAGTAAAAAGGCCGGGACGCCACGTTGCGTCTCCATATCTCTCAATCGCATCAACCTTTGCAGTTACTTCAAGTTACACCGACAATATACTCGTTGACTGTTGACTGTTGACTGTTGACTGTTGACTGTTGACTGTTGACCTACCCCGATCTCATCGAATCCATGCGTCCCGGCCCAATGGAGGGTCTGTTGCCGTCGGGGAAGGTGTTGCCCTTACTCCCTCCGTCTGAGCCCATTCTACCGCCGAATGGCAGGACAGACAACCACGACTAATGGGGATGGGAACTATATAATCACTCAGATAGCACTTTAACTCGCAATAACAAGTGTTTTTGCAGGATATCGTTTGACTCTAGCATCAGAGCTTGCAAATATACAAGATCTGCTATATCATTCTAGCCCAGTGTCCTTTAGTTGATGGGCCTCAAAAAACATAAACAGGAGGTAATTCAAGATGGACATTGCCATCAAGGTAAATGACCTACACAAGTCTTTTGGAAAACTCAACGTCCTAAAGGGAGTCTCCCTTGATGTAGCAGAGGGAGAGGTGGTCTCTGTAATAGGCCCAAGCGGATCGGGGAAAAGTACCTTAGCTAGATGCATCTGCCACTTAGAGGATATCGATCAGGGAGAGATATATCTCTACGGAAAAAGAATAGATAAAGGTAACCTGTCGTGGAAGGAACAATCCCAGCTGGTTGGAATGATTTTTCAGCAGTTCAATCTATTCCCTCACTTATCGGTTCTGGAAAATATAACTTTATCCCCGATAAAAGTCCGTGGGATATCGGGGGAAAAGGCCAACGAAGAGGCCTTAGAATTACTCTCTAAAGTCGGTTTAGTCGACAAAAAGGACTCTAGGCCAAGCGAATTATCAGGAGGACAACAACAGAGAGTAGCTATAGCTAGAGCGCTGGCTATGGAACCAAGGATCATGGTTTTCGACGAGCCCACAAGCGCCCTCGATCCAGAGCTAGTGGGAGAGGTCCTAGAGGTAATAGCTGACCTAGCTAAAAGCGGCATGACGATGGTTATTATAACCCATGAGATGTCTTTCGCTAAAGATGTTTCCGACAGAGTTATTTTTATGGCGGACGGCGTTATCGTGGAACAGGGAACACCTGAAGAGATCCTGGGAAAGCCGAGGGAGGAGAGGACTAGATCCTTCCTTCAAAGGATGCTTTCTCACTCAATAAGGGATAAAGAAGGGCAGTGATTAAGGGATGGACCTTGATTTTTCGATCATAACACCTTACATACCTATGATTTTGACAGGCGCATGGTTTACCGTAAAAGCATCCCTATGTAGCGTAATAATAGGGTCTTTTTTCGGTCTTATCGTAGGAGCTCTTAGGGTGTTGCCATTTGCTCCTGCTAGGGCCTTGGCGGCTACCTATATATACGTCATAAGAGGAACACCGCTGCTTATTCAGCTTTTCCTGATATATTTCGGCCTTCCTTCTCTAGGGATTAATCTTCCCGCCTTCACCGCAGGGGTCATTGGATTGTCGATAAACTCCTCAGGGTACGTAGGAGAGATAGTCAGAGGGGGGATAGAGGCCGTCCCCAAGGGACAGTGGGAGGCCTCAAGGATCCTAGGATTGTCCTACCTGCAATCGATGTGTAAGATAATACTACCTCAAGCGATCAGAAACATGCTCCCAGCTATAGGGAACGAATTTGTAACTTTGATAAAGGAGTCCTCGCTTCTGTCCACTTTGGCTATAACCGAGCTGACCATGGCAGGACAGCAGGTTAGAAGCGTAACCTACGCATCTTTTGAGACTTTCATAGCGGTTGGAGTTGTCTACCTATGCCTGACCAGCTTTACAAGTCTAGCCCTACAGCTGATTGAGAGTCGTTGGCAAACTAACTAAAAAATCGAGCCCACAGGATATCCTGTGGGCTCGATTTTATATTATGTCGATCGGCTCCTTAATGGTTAGAGGAAGTCGGTAACGCTCCATCTCCTTCGATGCCTCAAGAGAATCGAGGTACCCCCAGGACAGTATGACTATCTCCTGAGGCCGAAGACCTTTTCGCTCCTTCATGTCCTCCCACAGAAAAAATGGGAAATACATCCACACCGAGACGGGAACCTCTCCAAAAGGCCTCTGCCCTTCAAATCTCACTAGATAGCCAGAGTCCCCTCTAAAAACCACCGATCCGCTTTTTTCGAGGTTCATCCTCTTCAGCTGCTCCGGTTTAAACAGCAGAGCCTCAAGCTCTTCGACCCCTTTGTTGCCTGGAAGATCTCCTACGGAGACCCACATTTTGGGAAGAGACGAGTCATCGCCGAAACTGTCCATACACCTTCTAGTCCAGGTTTTCACCCTTCCAAGCATAGAGTAATCCCCTAGCACCAGGGCTTTTCTGACCCCCCAGTAAACAAGCCTGAGATTGCCTAGTTCATCCAATCTGGATAGAAAGGCTTCCTCGTCGTTACATGAGGTATCGTAGGGAAGAAGAGGCTTGTCGCCGTAAAATCCCTCAAGGACGGAGATAGTATCCTTATGGTTCCCAGGAGGGGGGAGGTGTCCGATCAGTTGTGAACGAAGCTCAGAGGATATCTGACTGCCGACTACGACGGGAAAACCATCTATATCCAGACGAAAGGGTATACCATCGTATAGGAATACCTCGTTCCAGCTGTCGGGGTCGCCGTTTTTACCGCAGAGCCATTTTTCATAGGCTCCGTTATGGGCAACGCCAACCAAAGTTCTGTTATACGGCATCAACAGAACCACTATAGGCTTCTTCACAGGGATATCCCCAATGGCTGCCCGGTCGGGCAGCCTGACTATGTTCCCTTTGCTCATAAGCTCGTAGACTATCATTCTGCCCACCTACCTCTCCTAAATAGAATACCACCTATTAGGGGTGTTTTCAAATAACTATCGACTCCGGCGGGACGGTCTTCCACCTTCGATGCATCCAAAGCCACTCCTCAGGGCATCTCAATACCATGGTCTCGAGGGATTTATTGACTTCATGGCACAATTGGTTTATTTTTTCCCCCTTAGATCCAGATTCAGGGGGCAAAATCGGGGGATCTACTGTTACCCTATGCCGAAAGGGGCAGATTCTCTCTATGGAGACAGGGACTATAGGCACGTTTGCCAGAACTGCGATAGAAGCAGGACCACTGGGCATGGTACATGGTCTTCCTAAAAAAGAGACCGGCACACCGGAAGGACCACCGTCCTGATCGGCAACTAAGCCGATAAAGCCTCCTCGAGAGGGTAATCTGATCATCTCTCTAAGCCCAGAGGCCTCTTTTCTCAAGGTCACAAGTCCAACCTTTTTACGATACTCCTCCATAAGCTCCGCTAGTTCTCTATCGTTAGGGTCTCTGACCGCAGCCTGAAGGGGGTAACCGCTCTGACACAGCCAAGCGGACAAAAGCTCCCAGTTTCCTCCATGGCTAGCCAGTATTACACATCCTTTTTTATCGGACACCAAGCTATCCAAAACGTCCTGACCTTCCACATCGACAACCCAACGAAGAGCCTGAGATGGATCTTTGAGAAGGGCCAGATACTCGACTGTCATCCAGCTAAAATGGTCGTACATCTTTTCTAGTATAGACCTGTGCCATTTGGGAGTTTTATCCGGAAATGCCAGAGATATATTCTCAAGGGCTACAGATCGTCTCGGCGATAGAAGGCCTAAAATTCCCCTTATAGCACCGTAGAGCATCTTCCCTGCGATCCCCGTCGACGCCAACGATCTTACCGCTTCCATAGAGGCTCTTTTTAAGGTCATTGGGTGGAGCCTGTTACGGTTCTGTAGATAGACTGAAGAGATTCCGCTGAGTTTTCCGATGTAAAGTGCTCAGAAAGTCTATGCCTTGCCGCTGCCGCCGCAATCCGTCCGTTTTCCCCCGATAGAGATGTCTTATCTGTGAGATAACCATTAACACCAAGCAGATCGTCCAGCAGTGGAGACCATGGTGCTAAAGTAGGAACACCGTAGAGAGAGGCAAAACCCGCAAGGATAGCCGAGGACAGGTCCACTCCGGGCAGGACGAGAAGCCTTGCCCTTCCCGCCAGAAGCCTTACCGCATCGCTCTCGTCAACCGTACCGCCGGGAACAGGCAGAGCACCGGTCTGGTCGGAAAGCCTTACCAGAGGCATCCCTATTCCCCTCTGAAGGCTCTCCAAAATAGACCTGTCGGGACGAACCGAGGAGGAGGGAAAGACGACCATAGCTATAGGATCCCCCTTATCCTCACCTGGCTTTCCCCAAGAGAGATCTCTCTCAAACGCAGGAGTCCAGGCATTGCGCTCGGAAAAAAGTCCCGTTCCCGCAAAAATTGCCGGATGTCCCTGCCATTCCTCGTCGCTCCCCTTAAAGGAGTGTACCGTGGTGGCTCTAGCCCTTACGACAGGCCACCATTTAGGGGCCTGTCCCCACAGGTGCCAAAGCCGACCTCGAAAAGCCACGGACATAGCCCTGTCAAATCCATCTAGACCTCTCCAGGAGATGACATCGGCAAAACCACCGGGGAAGAAACCCGACTGGGATATCACCGTCAACCTTATCCCGGAGGAGCTAAGCTGGCGAGCCACAAGCCCGAGAGACATAATGTCCCAGGACCTCAAAGACCGCGATAAAAACCAAACCCATCCGCTAGGCTTCATCTAAAACGCCTCTTTTCTATTCTCCGTGGCGAAGGACGAAAAACCTCTTCTTCCCTACCTTTAAAAATACATAACCATCCTGCAATAGAGAGTTTTCATCTAATTCGTGATGTTCGTCGGATATCTTTGTGCCGTTCAGGGAGACTCCGCCACCTTTTATCAACCTTTTAGATTCCCCTTTACTGGACGCTGCCCCAGCCTCTATCATCAACTCTGCCAGCGATATCGGCATCGGTTGGTTGATTTTGGAGAAAGGGGCCTCAGACTCAAGGGTTTTCATCATCTCAGGAGAGAGATCCTTTACGTCAAAATCGCCTCCGAAAAGTATATCGCTGGCCCTTTTTGCCATATCGGCGCTATCCGAGCCATGAACCAAAGAGGTTATTTCGTAAG
Organism: Dethiosulfovibrio salsuginis; assembly: GCF_900177735.1. Taxonomy (NCBI): domain Bacteria; kingdom Thermotogati; phylum Synergistota; class Synergistia; order Synergistales; family Dethiosulfovibrionaceae; genus Dethiosulfovibrio; species Dethiosulfovibrio salsuginis. The sequence continues at coordinate 37,204 of NZ_FXBB01000017.1, forward strand.
CCAGGATCTTTTGGGCCTCCCTTCGTTCTGGCGAAGAGGTGTGCCTACCCATTATCTCGGCTATTTCCTCGAGAGGCATAAAGGTAAAAAGCTTCATGAGCTTTTCTACCGCCGAATCCTCGCTGTTTATCCAGAACTGGTAGAAGCGATAAGGAGATGTTCTTTCCTTGTCCAGCCAGACCGCTCCACCTTCGGTTTTCCCGAACTTCGTCCCGGAAGACGTAAGCAGAAGAGGGTTTGTTCCTCCGTAGACCTGCTTACCATCTACTTTTCTAATTAGCTCTATACCGGAGACGATGTTGCCCTGCTGATCGTTTCCCCCCATCTGGAGCTTGCAACCGTAGACCCTGTTTAGATGTAAAAAGTCGTAGGCCTGGAGCAGGGTATAGGAGAACTCCGTAAAGGAAAGGGTTTTTTCTGGATCGTTTATCCTTGACTTTACGTGTTCCTTGGCGATCATATAGTTTACCGAAAAATACCTGCCTACATCCCTGAGGAAGTCCAGAAAAGGGATATCCCCCAACCAGTCGTAGTTGTTCAACAGCACCGCTGAGTTCTCGCCACAGTCAAAGTCGACAAAATGGGCGAGCTGTTTTTTTATGCCAGCCACGTTTTCCCTTATGATGTCTATGGAGAGCAAGTTTCTCTCTTTGCTTTTTCCAGAGGGATCTCCGATCATTCCGGTTCCCCCGCCAGCTAAAAGTAGGGGCTTATGCCCTAACTTCTGGAGCCACGCCAATCCCATCAGTGGGATAAGGTGTCCAACGTGAAGGCTATCGGCGGTAGGGTCAAATCCCACGTATGCCGTCACCCTCTCCTCCTGAAAAAGCTTTTCCAGCTCATCAGGATGGCTGCACCAATCGATGTAGCCTCTATCCCTGAGAATTTTGAGTCCACCTTGTTCCATAATTACAGCCTCCAAACTAATTTAAAATAACACTACTTCCAAAGGAAAATCCCCTCGGATATGTCGGGCAAAGTAAAGGAGAAGGTCCCTACCTTCCTCATCCTTCTGGTAAGGTAGACTAGGGCATCTATTCCTAACAGAGTAGATTGTCCGTTCTTTTCGGGAAAAATAAGCCGGCCTGACTTTACGATACCCTCTAAAGCGTGGGCCAGGGAAGGTCCGTTGACGTAACCCCAGAGAAAGCTATGCTTCCATCCTGAGGGAAGAATTTCGTCAAAATAAGACAGGTCAGGGTATTTCAAGGATCTTTTATCCACAATCCCTAAGGCGGACCCGATCTCCGAACGAGATAGGGTTATTGTCGCAGGAGAGGAGGTAAACCAACCGTGGTCCCAATCGGAGGAAAAAGGCTTTAATGTGTATCCCTCCCAGTTTATCCCCGTAGAGTCCTCTGAAACGACCAGATCTATGGCGTCAAAAGTGGCAAAACAGACCCCCGAAAGAGGCACCGATAGGATAGAACCGGTTCCACCGGAGGCCAAAATCAACGGCCCCTTCAAGCTCTCAGGGAGATAATCGGCCAGGCCAGTCAAGTCGGAAACACCTATAACCGATCCCAGCGGGTCGGGTAACTGGGGGACTTCACCCCAGTATCTCGGAGTGAAAGAGGGAACCAGATCCTCAAGGCCGTCGAACCTCCACTTTAAGGCTCCGCCCTCTGGGCCCTCCTTCCAGGCACAGCGTAAAACCCCTTCTTTAAACTCCGCCCCGAGGCCCTTCCAGGTTCTATCGAGTCCTCTAAGGTCCAGAGTCATATGACCATCCCATTGAGGCTCTATCGACCAATATGAAGGATAAGGCTCTATCCTCAAAGACATTGCCCTGAGCATAGTTTTAAGCCCTTCCGGAGATGAGGCTAGGAACACCAGGTCTCCTTCTACCAGGGAAAAAATTGGTTTCAGTGAAAAAGCACCGGAGATTCTAAGACAGCCAAAATCGTCACAATCCACCGATGAGATGTTCGCTCCTCCTAAAACGGACCTCCAGTCAGGCGGGATCTCGCCGTTTTTAAGGTGTTTAAGAGCATTTCGAGGGAAAGCGAGGGATCCGTAAAACTCCTCATCGCTGGAAAAATCCACGAGAAAAGCTGCTTTTTCTGATTTAGATATCAACTTTAGTGCCATACCGATAGGACCGTGAATTTCCTCTGTCAACTCCGTAGGGATGAGCTTTCCTACGCCGTCAAACAAGAAGTAGGTCGAGCCATCGGCAGGCCTCGGAAGCCCGTCTAAAGGGGATCTAGCCCCTTCAGGCATGGCAAAAAAGACGAAGGCCACCAATACCGATAGCCCTAAGATTATGGCGCAAAACCAGGAAGTGGCCTTCTTATTCATGGTCATACATCCCTCTCGCTTAGGTATTGCCGTATATTAGCATAAATCGAAGAGCGGGCCATCACCAGCTCTTCGATTTATGGGATAGTGTCAATATTTAGCCTGATTGGTGACCGTATCCAACAATATTTTAGCGGACTTCAAGAGAGGAAGAGCCTGCTCTACGTTGGTTATCTTAGGGGCAGAATCGCTGAGCCTGTTTACGGAGAGAGAGATTTCGTCTAAGACCCTTGCGAGATCGACGTAGCTGGCGACATCCCTCTGGGGAGAGGAGACTATGATCCTGGAGACCCTTTCCTTCTCGCTGGAGGTCAACTCAAACTCCTGATCGACCGCAGGGACTATTGCCTGAAATCCCGCTTCTTTCAGAGCCCCAGCCAGGGAGTTCGCCGCTTTAGGCTCTCCATGGGTTACGAGAAAAGTCGGTGCACTTTTGGAAAAGTTATCAGCCCAAGTCATAAGGTCTCGGCGATCGGCGTGAGCGGAGAATCCGTTGATCGTGTGGAGCTGTGCCCTCACAGTAACGTCCTCACCGGCTATACGCAGTTTTTTCTGACCATCAACCAGACGACGACCCAGGGTCCCTACAGCCTGATATCCCACAAAGACCACGTGGTTTTCGGGATTCCATATACCGTGCTTAAGGTGATGGACGATTCTTCCTCCGTTACACATGCCGCTTCCGGCCAGAACTATGCCGTTATCCACGTCGTTTATAGCCTGTGATTCTTCGACTCCTGAAACGTACTTCAACCTATCAGGGGAGAACGGATGCTTCCCGCTATGGCGATATTCCTGAATCTCGCTGGAGCAAAGATCCAGATGTTCTTCGTATATTTTAGTGGCTTTAACTCCCATAGGAGAATCGAAGTATATAGGGATATCGGCGGCCAACCCCTGATCCTGGAGCAACATAAGTTCGTACATAACCCTTTGAGCTCTATCGACGACGAACGTGGGGATAAAGACCTTACCTCTACCAGGCAGAATTTCCCCCATCAGAGATTGAAATTCCTCTCGGCTCTCTTCGTTGGTCTTATGTTCCCTATCTCCATAGGTGGACTCTATGACCACATAGTCAGCTCCTGTTATGGCTGCCGGATTTCTCTCCATAACGGTCTTCTGTGGACCGAGGTCTCCGCTGAAAACGATCTTTACGCTCTGTTCCCCTTCGGTCAGCCATATCTCAAGTATCGAACTTCCCATTATGTGCCCTGCGTCCCTGAATCTGACGGTCAGCCCTGGCACTACGTCGACTTTATCGTCATAGGTAGCGGGAGAAAGAAAGTTAAGAGCGGTGGTGACGTCTTCATCCTCGAAGAGAGGGAAAACCTCAGGAAGCCCCTTTCGGAAGTTCTTCTTTGTCTTCCACTCCGCTTCTTCTCTCATAAGCCTCGCAGAGTCTCTCCAAAGAACCTCCGTCAGTTCAACCGTGGGAAGTGTGGCCAGTATACGTCCTTTAAAACCCTGCTTTACGAGAAGAGGGACCCTGCCGGTATGGTCGATATGAGCGTGGGTAAGGATCACCGCATCCACGCTGGTGGGATCAAAGTGGAATGGCTCTCGATTTCTGGCCTCTTCATCCCTTCCCTGGTGGAAACCGCAGTCTATCAGCACCCTTTTAGATCCGACCTCCAACATATAGTTAGACCCAGTTACCTCTCCTGCCGCGCCTAATATCTTAAGCCTCATTTAAAACACCTCCCAAAGTTAGTGTGTGCATTACTATCTGTCAATCATACCACAAGCCCTTTATCGATCGGGAACTAGAAACATAAGGGCACACCCGTTGCCTGGAGATGACGTAATTTCCATATTGCCTCCGATAAGGTTGATCCTCTCGTTCATATTGAGAAGTCCTCTATGACCAGAACATCTATAGGTCTCAAGATCTCCGGAAAAAGCGAAGCCCGATCCGTTGTCTTTGACGCTGAGAATCGTACCGCCCTTATCTTTCTGGACCATCAGATCGATAGTGTCCGCCCCGCCATGTCTGACGGCGTTGTGAATAGCTTCCTGGGCTATTCTAAAAAAAGCCAAGGTCATATCGGGATAATCGGATACCTTTTCATCCACCTCCACGTTGACCGATATGTCAAGGTATCTGGAAAGCCTGTCCCCTAACTCGTCCAATGAGTGTTTCAACCCCAGATCAAGCCAAGGAGGGGAGAGTTGGGTACAGAGCTCTCTCAGCTGTTTAACCGTATCCCTTCCTATGTCCTCCGCAAGTCTTAGATGTCCTTCGACCGCTTCGGGGGGATCGAGAGAGGCTAGCTTGAGCCTCTGTATCAAGGCGGTTATCTCCTGCACAGGTCCATCGTGGAGATCTCTGGCTATTCTCGACTTCTCCCCCTCCTGCACTCTGACCACGTCCTGAAGGTAGCGATTCCACAGTTCGACCTTCTCCCTTGCCGCCGCAGAAAGTCGACAGAGAACCTCTCTGAGCCCCTCCAGCTCAACCACCGAGGGAGTCTGAGGCATCTTTGGTATGTCGCACCCCCAGTTCAATCTTGAGATCTCACCGGAGAGGTCTTTCAACGGACTTACTACCCAGTACCACAGTAAAAATCCCGAGGTCACCGCTGCCACAGCGACGACGGCCATGAGGAGAGCCCACAGCCTAGTGGCCTGCACCATAGGGCCTATCAACTGGCTCCAACCTACGGCGGCGACGACGAAGGTCGACGAGGCTGGCCACACAGCGACGGTGTATTTATCCCCGTCCGAGTCCGCTAGCTGAACCGCTTTCCCTACGGGAATACCCTCTATCCAGAGTTTTTTGAGGGTACTCTCCGCTCCTGGAGAAGCTAACAGAACCTTTCCGTCCACATCGACTACCGCTATCCAGCCGGGAAGAGACGGTCCCCACTCGAATATCTGAAGCTGCCTTAGAAGACCGATCACCGATATCGGAAGATCCCAACGGGGATCCTGAGCGTTCACCCTGGAAGCCACACTCTCCGCAAGGTTTTCTACGTATGAGGACATCACCCTGGACATGGCCCTGTCGTGATGATAGATTCCTATTCCTGCTGTGACAACCACCGCGACAGCGGGGAGAAGCACCGCAAGGAGGAATATCTTCGATAGGCTCCACCTAAAAGGAGCCTTCAACCAATTCATTCTATAAGCTCCTCCAAGGTTAATACGCCGGTTTTTAGGGCGAGAAGCATGGCTTCAGTCTTGTTGTGAGCTCCAAGTTTGTCGTATATGGACGCCAGATGGGTCTGAACGGTTCTCTCGCTTATGTACAGTTCAGAGGCGACCTCTTTGCTGGAGAGCCCCTTAGCGGCGCACAGAAGGACCTCTCTCTCTCTAGGCGAGAGGTCCTCAAGGTGGGGATCCTGGCCTACTGCCGACGCTACTTCGCTGTCCAGGTAGAGGCCACCGGACATCACGGTCTGGATCGCTTTGGCCAAAGCCTCAGGAGATGTAGTCTTAAGGACAAAACCTTTAGCACCTGCCCTCAACGAGGCGAGAACATATTGCTGAGAGTCGTAGGAAGTGAGCATAACCGACCGGACCGGAAGCCCAGTTTCTTTGATCTTTCTGGCAAGGGATATGCCGTCCTCACAGGGCATCCTTATATCCAAAAGGGCCACATCAGGGACCAATTTTTCTATAATATCCCAGGCCTCTTTGCCGTCCGCGGCCTCTCCTATAAGTTCAATTCCGCTCTCCCTCTGAAGATAGGCCTTCAATCCCTGCCTGGTTAAAGGGTGATCGTCCGCAAGTATCACCTTTATTTTTTCCATCTCTTCACGTCCGATCTTATAGAAGTTCCTCCAGTCCCAACTCTCTCTGGACAGGCTTCATCGCCTCTATTACCCCGGAAATCAGGTCAGATAGCTCGATCCCCATCATCTCGGCGCCTTTTTCGATCAACTGTCTATCGACCCCTGCGGCAAACCTCTTGTCGTTCCACTTCTTCTTCACCGACTTTACCGTAAGATCGGACAGGGATTTGCTTGGGCGAACCAGTGCGGTAGTCATTACGAGCCCGGTAAGCTCATCGACGGAAAAGAGGGTCTTTTCCATAGGGGAAATCGGTTCGACGTCCGAACATATCCCCCATCCATGGGCCCTCACAGCCCTTATAACTTCATCAGGATACCCTTTATCCTCCAGAATAGAGGCAGCGACCTTTGTGTGATTCTCTGGACAGGAGGATACCTCTTCCCAGTCCAAATCGTGAACTAAGCCAGCAAGTCCCCACAGATCAGGATCCTGATCGAATTTAAGGGCAAAATGCCTCATACAGGCCTCTACGGCCAGAGCGTGCCTTATATGACCTTCCTCTTTATTGTGCTCTCTGACCAGAACCAATGCGTCATCTCTTGATATAGACATCCAACAAGACCTCCAGTTATAGTTTAATTCAACGGCTCTGCCATCTCTCGGACCACCATATTGGAGATAGAACCATCGGCTTTAAGGCATATGACTGTCTCTATTCTCGCGTTTTTGATCATCCTCCTGCAAAGCATACAGGGATCGCCCTCAGCGAGAGAACCATCGGAGACGTTAAAACCGGCGATATATATTATACCTCCAGCCATTTTATCTGGGTCACCGTTTATTATAGCGTTCTGCTCCGCGTGAACGGCGACGCAGAGCTCGTATCTCTGCCCCTTAGGGACACCGAGGGCCTCTCTCCTACATACGCCCGAATCTATGCAGTTAGGTTCCCCTCTACAGGCTCCGTTATATCCTGTGCTGATAATTACGTGATCTTTGACTATTACAGCTCCATATCTTCTTCTTAGACAGGTAGACCTTTCCGCCACCGTCTGTGCTATCTTTATAAAGTAGCTATCCCAATCGGGACGATCTTTTCCCACGGTAACCCTCTCCTTCTCGTACTACAACTTAAGCATTAAAAAAATAAAAGGGAGCGATAAAATGAAGATAAATCCCATAAGCGCCTGGTGTCTTTACGACGTAGGTAACTCTGCTTTTGCCACCACCATAATGGCGGTAATATACCCGGTTTACTTTCACTCTTTTGTGGCCTCCACTATATCTCCGTCAAACGCCACGGCCTTCTGGGGATATGGATCCTCCATAGGTATTCTACTAGGAGCCCTGATAGCACCTTTTCTCGGAACCCTAGTTGACATGAAAGGCATCAGAAAAAAGCTACTCGCCTATTTTACCCTTTTAGGGGCTTTCTCCGCCATGGCTATGGCTACCGTTGGGAAGGGAGATTGGCTGATAGCGATAACACTTTTGGTTATAGGATCGGTCGGATTTTCCGGATCCGCTATATGCTACGACTCTCTGCTACCTCACATAGCTCCGCCGGATAAACTGGATAACGTATCGACAAAAGGTTACGCTTTAGGATACTTAGGGGGAGGCTCTCTGCTCGCTATAAACCTAATTACTATGATAGCCATACCGGGGGAGAGAGGGGTTCAACTTTCCTTTTTATCCGTCGGTATATGGTGGATCTTTTTCACCTTACCTGTGTTAATATCAGTACCGGAACCTCCGTCAGAGAGAATCGTATCGAGAGCTACCCCGACGGAGGTCTTTAAATCCCTAAAAAAAACATTCAGGGAGATCCGAAAATACAGAGACGCCTTTACCTTCCTCATCGCTTTCTGGCTGTATAACGACGGCATAGGAACGGTGATAAGGATGGCAGCCATTTTCGGCGCTCAGGTCGGAATAGACCAGAAAAACCTGGTCTCCGCCCTTTTAGTCACCCAGTTTGTAGGGATACCCTTCTCGTTTCTGTTTGGCAAGATTGCCGGTATCTTCGGCAGCAAGAAAGCCCTCTACGGGGCTCTCGTCTGGTACGTCGCTATCGCCGTAGGGGCTTTTTGGATGGAAACCAGGATCCACTTCTGGATATTAGCGATAGCTGTAGGAATGGTGCAGGGCGGTGCTCAGGCGATAAGTAGGAGCATATACGCATCTATGCTACCGGTAGACAGAAGCGGAGAGTTTTTCGGCTTCTACGACGTGTCCAGCAAATTCGCCGGCATAGCGGGGCCAGCGTTATTCGGGATTATAACCCAGATAACCGGAAATCCCAGACTGGCGGTGTTGGCCATAACCTCGACGTTTATAGCAGGGTTGATCCTCCTGAGCAAGGTCGACGTGGAAAGAGGACGTAAAAGGAAGTATAATTAGCGGCTGTTAGGGTTAATCCTGAGACCTTCTAGCGAAGATCATCCTAACCACCAGAGACTCGCTCCAGCTCCTTCCAGGATTGTTGAGGACGTCGATAACGAATACGGCAGCGACACATGCAATTACGACCAACACGACTATTGCGCATTGTCTGAGTATGTTGTTTTTTTCCCATACGTTTATTTTTTTATCCATTTCTAAAATCTACCTCGTTTCCGCTCGTAATGTAACGAGACTCTCCAGCCGTAAAGGAGGATCGATCGTATATAATGACTACAAAACCACCGGTATTCAAAAAAGTTTTAGTCGTGGACGATGCCGCTTTCGTAAGAGCTATGCTAAAAAAGCTCATCGAGGACAACGGCTTCGTGGTGTCAGGAGAGGCAGAAAACGGCGAAGAGGCCTTGAGGGCCTACCGTTCTCTGAAACCTGACTTGGTTATCATGGACATAACCATGCCCCTGATGGACGGTATAGAGGCGACCAAAAAGATAGTCGCCTTTGACGGCAAGGCAAAGATAGTTATAGTCAGCGCAAGAGGTGAAAAGCCTATGGTAATAAAGGCTATTGAGGCAGGAGCCCAGGATTTTATCGTTAAGCCGTTTGAGGTTCCCAGAGTCGTCAAGACGTTAAATAAGTTTCGTTAGACTACCTGGAGATCCTTTCAGGGCCTGAAACGATACTGATCCACGAGACAGGACATATCCAGAAAGCCCATAAAGTCCACCTCCTTAAGTATCAGGTCAAATAGGGCGGAGCAGTATCGACAATCCTCTAATGCCCTGTGATGACCGGAGCCAGAGATGGAAAACTGGCGGGAAAGATATTCAAGACTGTAGCTTTTCATACCGGGATAGACCTTTTTTGCTAGCGAACAGGTATCGAAAACCGGCGTATCAAGCCACCTCTCCTCGATTAAGCTCATCTGTCCATCGAGAAAGGACAGATCGAATCTGGGATTATGAAGAACTAGAGGCTCTTCCCCCCAAAATTCGTTGAAGGCACACAAGGCCTCCTCTAAAGAGGAGGCCCCTTTTACCATGTCGTCGGTTATACCGTGGATCGCCGTAACCTCCGCTGGGATAGGGCAACCTGGGTCCACAAGAACCTGAAATTCCCTCAAAGGCTCCCCTAATCTGAATTTTAAAGCTCCTATCTCCAGAATCCTGTTCCACCGAGGAGACAGGCCTGTCGTTTCGATGTCAAGGGCGAGAAAGGTGCAGTCCCTGACCGAAGTTTTATCGTTATACAGATACAGCACTCCTCTCTATCGGTCGCTTATTTCAATTAAATCCTCTATCTTCATGTCAGGATGAATGCCAAACCTGGTTAGGGCGAAATCGTACCTTATCGGATCGTCGGGCCTTACTGTGCGGAAAAAGCCCGTAATTTCCTCTACAGTCCTCATATCGCCGCTCTTTCTCCCGGTAAAGCCAAAAGCCAAGGATATTCTGTGCATATGGGTATCGAGAGGTATTAAAAGATCCTCAGGGGAGAGACAGGTCCATCCTCCAGGATCTACCTGATCTTTACGGACCATCCACCTAAAGTACAACATCAACCTTTTACAGGCACTTCCTCCCTCAGGCCGGGGAAGCAAGGTGTTCCTGTCCCTACTACCCCCCTTTAGGATCATCTCCACAAAGCCCTGGGCTCCTCTTATCGTGCCTTTATCTCCCGATAAAGCTATGGCCATAGCACGATCGAGGCTTCCGTGAAGCTCAATAACATCTTTCATCCCTGACAATAGATCCACCAGGTCGACCTGATCGGAAAAACGGTGCTTAAACCCCTCGAAAAGCCCCCTCCACAACTTAACATTACCTTTTTCTAAAAAACGTCTGGGAGAGTTCCCCATAGGCTCCAGAACGGAGGAGACGCTTTTAAGTATCTGGGACACCCTTCCGTAAGCCAGGGAGGATGCGACCATCCCGACTATCTCCCTATCCTCTACATCGGGGTAGTCCAATAAAAATTGAAGGGGGTCGGGGGAAATCAGGCTTTTTTTATTGAAGGATAAATAAATACTTTCCAGTGCCAGAGACAGAGACTTCGCGTCTTTCATCTGTTTTATTTAGACACTTGATTGAAAGCGTGGGTAGGAGCGTTTGCCGGCGATTTGCCCTTCTTTACCGAATGATACTCCGCGTAGGTCAGAGGAAGACCATCGCCTACCACCTTGGCACTTACAAGCTCTCCTACGAATATCCTATGGGTGTGGACGTTCGTTACGGAGCTAACCTTTGCGTCCATAGCGGCAACAGCATAGTCCAAGACCATAGGGGCACCGGTAGGACCTACCTCGTAGTTGCAGTTACAGAATTTATCCACCGCTCGACCACATTTGAAACCGAAGGGACCTATGAATATCATAGGAACCGATTTATCGAGGACCGATAGGGAGAAAACACCGCTTTTCTCGATATACTCTCCTGTCAGATTATCCCTGTGGATCGACACAGCGATCGTCGCTGGATCGGCGGATACCTGCATGGCGGAGTTCGCTATCTGACCGTTGTATCGTCCTTCACAGACGCTACTGACTATATAGACTCCGTAAGATAGGTTAAACAGCGCACGGGGATCTATCTCTGACATAAAAAGGACCTCCTTATAGGGGTATATATGATGTTTCCCAATATATCACTTTATGGATAAAACGCAAAAGGCGGACACCGGAGGTGCCCACCTTTTGCGTTTTATCCGAAAATCTATTCGGCCACAGGAGGATTGTAAACCCTGGAGGCAAACTCCTTGTCCAGCATATACATTCCCCTTTTAGAGTCCTTAAGCATCTCGACCTTTGCCACGTTGGTGGATGCGTTGTCCTCTTCCTCTACCTGCTCCTCGACAAACCAGTTGAGCATGATCCTGGTGGCGTGATCCTTCTCCTCCAGAGCCATATCCATAAGATCGTCGATACGTCGGGATATGTACACTTCGTGGTCATAGGCCGCCTTAAAGGCGTCCAGCGGGGATTCCCAGTTCGACTGAGGGGCCTCTATAGCCTGGAAGATCACCCTGCCACCTCGCTCTATCACGTAGTCGTAGAACTTCATAGCGTGATCCATTTCCTCTTTTGCCTGGATGTTCATCCAGTTAGCCATCCCCGGTAAATCCTGGGACTCAAACCAGCTAGCCATAGACTTGTATAGATAGGAGGAAAAGAGCTCGGCGTTTATCTGATCGTTAATAGCTTTTTCCATTTTATCCCTCAATGCCATAAAAATACCCCCATTCGATATTCTCTCCTGTACAGAGAGCTTATTTCCTAGTTATCATCTGGGAATAGGATAACACCGACGGCATAGCTCGTCAATAGGGAAAGGGCAAATTATCAGGAATTCCTCCTGGTTATTCCTCTTTCCTCGTCGGTACCGGGAATCACGTTATCCAGGATACCTGCGGAGATGCCTGCGACCGCCATAGCGGTCTTTCCTATAGCCCATATCACCTGGCCTGCTATTCCGTAGGAGAAAAACATATCCTGCTGTCCCTCTACCCATCCAGGAAGTCCCAGCGCCATAAGGAAGGAAAATCCCACTATCATAACGTTCCTCTGGGATCCCATATCCGCTCTTGTGAGAGCCTGGATACCGAGGGCACCTATTATGCCGAAAAGAGCTATATAGCATCCCCCTATTATCGGACTAGGCATAGTCGCCACGAGGGCCCCTAGCTTGCCTATAAAGCTCATCAGGATGAGAAGCACAGCCCCTGTCCTGACGACCCACCTGGATGCCACGCCGGTAAGGCCTATAAGGCCTATGTTCTCGGTATAGGAGGTACAGGCGACTCCTCCGAAGATACCTCCTAAGGCACATCCTATACCTTCCGCACCGATGCCTCTGTTTATGGTTTTCTCGTCAGGATCATCCAGTCCACAGGCGTTACTGACGTTGTAGTAATCCCCTATGCTCTCGATAAAGACGGCGAAAAACCCCGCCAAAATAGCGCCAAAAGCGATCATGCTGAACTTAGGAGCACCCCATGGAGCCAGACCGGTAAACTGAAACCATTTAGCCTCGGAGATAGAGGATAAATTCACGTAAGCAGGATGGGTCGGTTCAAAGACCCCGGAGAGACTCAAGGCAAGGCATATGAGATATACTATAACTACACTGGAAAGAATGGAGAATATGTTTACGTATCTCTTGTTCGTTCCAAGGCTGAAGAAAAAGATAAGTCCTACTACCGCCAGAGAGACAGGCCAATAGTTAGCGGCGTTCATCCCTACAGCCACCGGAGCTAGGGAAAAACCTATTGCCATTATGGTAGGACCAACTGTAACAGGGGTTATGAAACGCTTAATTTTACCGACTAGCCCCGCATATCCTAGAATCCCCATGAGGACCCCTCCAAGGATGAGGGAGCCTCCTATGTATTGAAGGCAGACATCGGACCCCTGGGCACCGTAGACGCCTATTATGGTCATTATAGGAGGTATAAAACTAAGGCTTGATCCTTGGACGATAGGGAGACCGGATCCAAAAGAGCTGGTCTGAAGCAAGGTAGCCAGTCCCATGGAAAGGTACACACAGCTGATGAAGAAACCGATCTGAGCAGGGGACATATTCATAGCAGGCCCAAAGATCAAAGGAACCAAAGTAGTAGCTCCAAACAAGGTCAGCACATGCTGAGCTCCAGCTAGAACCATAATGGGGAATCGAGGCTTATCGTCGATACCGTAGACCAATTTTGCCATATCCAACACCTCCGAGTTTTTGTCGTTGAAGATTGTACCATTATGCGTAACCGGTTGCATTAAACTATCAAGGAGATGCATATCAATGTCTATTAAACAAGATGTTCAGCTTTGCTCAAAACTAATGGGAAAAGCCCGATCGACGGTGGTCCTAAGCGGAGCAGGTATGTCCACCGCCTCCGGGATACCGGACTTTCGAGGGCCTGAGGGGCTTTACTCTGGAAAAAACGGTCCAACAATGGAGAGTATTTTTGAGCTAGAGTCTTTCGTAGAAAACCCCGCAGTCTTCTACGATTTTTATAGGCGTTTTCTGTCCGTCGTGGATCGGGCAACGCCTACCTACACACATCGTTTTCTAGCTGCTATGGAGAGAGAGTCTCTGCTTTTTGGAATAGTGACACAAAACATAGATGCCCTCCACCAAAAAGCGGGATCAAGGGCTGTATACGAGATTCACGGTAGTATATGGACAAGCCGATGTCTCCACTGCGGAAGAGAGTACGACTATAAAACATCAAAAAAGATGGCCTTTTCTAATCAAACCCCTTACTGTTCCTGTAGAGGTCTTATCAAGCCGGATATAGTCTTCTTCGGCGAGGAAGTAAGGCATCTGAGAGAGTGTATGGATATGGCTAAAAAATCCGATCTCTTTTTAGTGTTAGGATCGTCTCTCACCGTTGCACCGGCCTCCTACCTCCCCTCAATGTGTCATGGAACGGTGATAATAGTGAACAAAGGAAATATCCCCTTTACCTCGAGCATAGTGGGCCCGAAAACTTTACTCATGAACTACGATCTGGATACTTTCTTCTCTACTCTCAACGAAGAGCTTAAACTGCCGATAAGATAAAGTGGGAGAGGCAGTCCCAAACAGAATAGGAGCGATTTTATGACAAAATATTTTATCAAGGTAACCTTGTTAGTTTTATGCCTAGCCTCAGCCGCGAAGGCCAATGTCCTCACAGAGCCAGGTCTACACATAGCCCTTCTACCGATAGTCAACGAAACGGATATCCAGGTATGGGAAAGCAAGTACTACCCAGTAGACGTTTTCCCACAAAAAGTTATCGAAGAGTTCGTGACCCTTTTAAGGGAATATCCCTACGCTAGAATAACCGTCCTCTCTCCGATGGAAGGAGAGGTCTGGCTAAGAGGGGGGAGCGTTACAGCGGACATTGGGGTCAGGCTTCATGTATACAAACTCAAGATGACCGACAGAAAACACCTTGGAACCGACCGGATGGGCTACGTGGCGATAAGGATGGAGGTTTTCGAGGGAGAGGGGAGGGAAATGCTCTACGCCACTTCCCTAGCGGGAGAGGATAGGCGGTTTACCTTCTCCCCCGGAGATGATCGCATATTCTATCTCGCCGACAAACTGGACTTTGTCCAGCTTTTCCCTGACCCCAAAGACGACGATCAGCCTATGAGCAAGCCTTTATGGAGCTCTTTTAGGGGAACTCCTTACTGGAACGCCTTCAAAAAAGCACTGGCGAAGAGCAGGGATGCTCTTTTCGACGGAATCACCGGCTATCATATGGTGGGACGCATCATATCACCTACGAAGGACAGTTTAAGTTCCTCTCCTCCGAATCGCAGAAGATACATAGTCAGCTTGGGGAGGGTAGAAGGCGTAAAAGTGGGAGACCTTCTATCGATATTAAGGAGCGACCGATACGATACGGTGGACCCAGAGAGGCCTGTGGTCGTTCTTCCCGATCGTGGAGGATTAGTCAAGGTTATATCGGTCCAAAATCACGAGGCAGTAGTGGAGGTAGTGAGAGAATCTCAAGAAAACCCGATAAAACTCAGGGATCTTGTGATAATGCCTCTTTATCCATCGAAGCGAAGGTAATACGAGGAGGAATTTAATATGAAAAAAACTCTTGCAACTTGCATATTTCTATTTGTTATATCAGCGTCGCCGTCGTGGTCCAACACCACTCAGGCGGAAAACGATCTCCTGATCAGGCAGGCCTGGAGGGCGGGACAGCAGCTAATAGAGAACGGTATGTACCGTAGGGGAGTTGAATATCTAGAGGCCTACGTAAAAAACCGTCCTAGCTCCGCTGATGGATGGTACTGGCTGGCAAAAGGCTACCAGGGTATGGGTATGCTCAGTAAAGCACAAAAAGCATTTACTCAGACCCTTGAGGTAGACCCTGAATATCCTCCTCTCTCGAGGGTTCTACAAAACCGTGCCATAGGAGAGGCTATCCCCCTTATGGATCCGGCAGGTGAACCATTCCGCAAAGGACTTCCGGTTATCGATCCCGGAACAGGAATATTCAACGACAGAGTTATAGCCAGACCGGCTCCAGTCGATCCTCCGGCTCAGGCTGCTCCTCCTGTAGCTGCACCACCTAGGCCTCAGGTAAACGAAAGTTTCTCTCCCTTAGGGGCCAGAAAGGTAGTGGTGTCTCCGTCATCTCAGATCCCAGACACTAATCCTGTAGTACCTATACCCCCGGTAGCGGACCTGACAGGAGAGCCTGAGGGGCCGGGAATACCCATGATAAGGATCCCCGACGGGAACCAAGAAGCCGTAGCCCTTCCCGCAAATGAACCGGCCTACGTTCCTCCTGCGCCATCGTCGACAGAGCCAAAAGCAAAGCCAGAACAACCGGTCTATGTTCCACCCAAACCAAAAGATAACTAGATACGCTTTAATATAATCCAATTTTTACCTATAAAGAAAGCTACCTAGCGAACATCGCTAGGTAGCTTTCTTTATAGCTCCGGGACACACTGCTTAAATCGATCGAATCGGTCCTCACAGAACCTCCGAATCTCCGATACCGACGAAAGGGAGAGGATTTGCTCCACCACCGACCTCATCTCCGTCCTGTCTATCTGAGAGATGATCCACCTTGACCGGAGAATAGACTCTACGTTCATACTGAACCTCTCAAGTCCCATTCCAACTAAAACAGGTATCAACAGCGGATCTCCCGCCATCTCGCCACAGAGGCTAACCTTGACCCCCTCTTTTTTCCCGTTATCTATTACGGTTTTGACCAAACGAAGAACCCCAGGGTGAAAAGGGCTGAAAAGATGAGAAAGGTTTCTGTTCATTCTGTCGACCGCTAAGGTATATTGTATGAGGTCGTTGGTTCCTATGCTCATGAAATCGACCTCTCTAGCTATAAGGTCCGATATGACCGCTGCGGAGGGTACCTCTATCATAACCCCTATCTCAAGATCAGGATTAAAAGGGACACCCTCTTTTTTCAAATCCCCTTTAACGTCTTCGACCAAGCCTTTAGCCAATCTAAGCTCCTCTACGCCGGAGACCATAGGGAACATTATCTTCACCTTTCCGAAGGCGCTTGCCCTCAGGAGTGCTCTGATCTGAATTCGGAAAATATCGGCCCTGGAGAGGGAAAACCTTATAGCCCTGTAGCCGAGAGCTGGATTGTCCTCATCTGGAACGTTCAGATATCCTGGAACTTTATCGCACCCGATATCCAAAGTTCTAAAGACAACAGTCTTGCCACCGGCGTCCAGGACCGCTTTTTTATATACCCCTAACTGTTCGCTCTCCGTAGGAAGCCTATCCCTATCCATGTAGAGCCTCTCCGTTCTGAAAAGCCCTATACCGCTGACGCCTTTCTCCAGGGCCAGGTGAACATCTCTGACGTTGTCGCTGTTAGCGTAGAGCTTGAAGGGGATACCGTCCATGGATAGGGTTTGCTTCATTTTCATAGCAGATAGTTTTTTGTCGAAATCAGAGAAACATACCTGTTTTTTTCTATATGTTTCCAATGTCTCCTCGTCGGGGTTGAGTATTATCACTCCCTCCGAGCCATCTACTATCATCATATCGCCGGTCTCGACTACATCCAGCACGTTCGGGACGTCTATAACCGCAGGGACTCCCCAGTTTCTCGCCATGATGACCGCATGGGAGGCCATGGTCCCCTCCTGAGATACGACCCCGAGAACCCTATCCCTGTCTATTTGAACTACCTCTGAGGCGGTAAAATTCCTGGCAACGACGATCGATTTTTCCTGAAGGGCGGTCATATCGCCGCCTTCTATGTGAAGTAAAAGCTTACAGATTCTGGCGGAGACATCTTTAACGTCGTCGGCTTTGGACTTCAGGTAATCGTCGTCCATATCCTCAAACACCTGAATAAATTTATCCGCCACCGATCTGACAGCCCATTCAGCGTTTACGCTTTCGGTTATAATCCTTCCCTTTATCTGGCCGATAAACTCAGGATCTGCGATCATCATTCCGTGACAGGCGAACATCTCCACTTCATCTCTTCCAAGCCTGGACGCTACATCCTTATAGAGGTCCTGGATCTCCTGTCCCGCTACCTCTACCGCTGCGTTAAGCCTATCGAGCTCCATCTCCACGTCGTCTACGTAATCCTTTTCTATCTCGACGTGCTCTTTCCAGTCAACAAAAACCCTTCCTATGGCGATTCCGGAAGATACCCCTATGCCTTTGATAAAAATCCCCCCCCTAGGTAAACCTCCAGGCTAAAACCTGGACTTTAGCCACTCCGAGCAAAAAGAAAGTTCTCCCCCAACAAAAACTCCCTGTATGGACAGGGTATCCCTATCGATGAGCACCACGTCACCTTTACAACCCCTTTCCAGCCGGCCAATGGTATCGTCGCCTATATATTTGGCGGGATTCAAAGAGGCTCCGTTAAGGGCCTGATGAAGGCTGAGTGCCCCCCACTCGACGGCGTTTTTGATTCCTTTTATCATGGTCAAAACGCTTCCAGCCAACGTTCCATCTGGAAGCTCCGCTCTATCGTCGGTAACTTTAACGGTAAGCCCTCCAAGATCAAAGCTACCGTCGCCTAAGCCTCTCGCCCTTATGCTGTCGGTTATCAGGATGACTCTATCGGGGGCGATAGCCTTACAGGCTGTTCTAATTGCAGCCGGATGGACGTGAACTCCGTCGAATATAAGTTCGCACCAACAACGGGAATCGAAGGCAGCGCCGACAGCCCCTGGATTTCGATGGCCCATAGGGGACATAGCGTTGTAAAGATGGGTAAAACCGCTAGCCCCAAGAGCTATAGCCGACATAGCTTTATCGTAGTCGCATACGGTGTGTCCAATAGAGATATTAATTCCTACGGATTTCAAAAGGGCGATAAAACTCAGCGCTCCATCACGTTCCGGGGCCAAGGTCACTATTTTTACAATATCGCGATGAGAGATCACGAAATCTGGATCAGGGTCTATCAAATAACCGGGGATATGGGCACCAGCTTTGAAAGGAGAAAGAAAAGGACCCTCTAGATGTACGCCAAGTAATACGGCTTTACCGTTGTAAGGGAGCTGTTCTCTCCTGTATTTAGCGGCAACCGACAGAACCTCCTCAAGGGAGGATAAAGGATAGGACATAGTAGCCCCGATAAAAGAGGTTACCCCTGTAGGGATCATCGAACGAGCCATAGTCTCAAGGGATTCAAGTGAGCCATCCATAACATCACCACCATCTGAGCCGTGAACGTGAATATCGACAAATCCTGGAGACACAATCACATCATCACAGTTAATAGATGTCAGATTAGATCGAGCTTGAGGTATATCGTCCAAAGAACCTATAGAGCGCCCAAAAAACAGGTCTCCTTTCTGAAATCCCCAAGGGTAGCAGACAAGGCCTCCTTTAAGGAGAAAGGATTCACCTCCCTCGGAACACAAAGAACACAGCTCCACAAAGACACATCCCTGCCCATGCGTAGTTCCAGGAGAGCTTTTCTTTCATGTACAGGACAGAAAAAGGCACAAAAACCGTAAGGGCTATGATTTCCTGTAGCATCTTAAGCTGGCCAACAGACATTACCGTGTGACCTGTTCGGTTGGCAGGAACTTGAAGAAGATACTCAAAAAGGGCTATCCCCCAGCTGATAATGGCGGCAAAGATCCAGGTTTTACTGGATAAATTCTTTAAGTGTCCATACCAGGCGAAAGTCATAAAGACGTTGCTACAGAACAGCATCGTAACGGTAAAAGCATAGGGTTTCATCCTGTGCAAGACCTCTTTCCCAGAAAGATAGAAAAAACATACTCAGGATACAAAACAGGCCCCACCTCTTCGAGGCAGAGCCTAAATATCTTATTGGTGGGCCGAAGTGGACTCGAACCACTGACCTCTCGGTTATCAGCCGAGTGCTCTAGCCACCTGAGCTACCGGCCCACAAAAAACTGTAGAGAAAAGATCCTTGGCAACGACCTACTCTCCCACGAAGCAAATCGCAGTACCATCGGCGCTGGAGGGCTTAACTGCCGGGTTCGGCATGGAACCGGGTGTACCCCCTCCGCAAAGGTCACCAAGGACCCTCTCAAAATATAAACACCAAGACATAGGAACTAGAGAAACCAAAAGAGGTTAAGGCCTCGGCGTATTAGTACCGGTCAGCTCCACACGTTGCCGTGCTTCCACCTCCGGCCTATGTACCCTGTCGTCTACAGGACGCCTTACTTGCTTATGCAATGAGGTATCTCATCTTGAAGGCGGCTTC
>NZ_FXBB01000018.1 GCF_900177735.1 Dethiosulfovibrio salsuginis
GGAAGCCGCCTTCAAGATGAGATACCTCATTGCATAAGCAAGTAAGGCGTCCTGTAGACGACAGGGTACATAGGCCGGAGGTGGAAGCACGGCAACGTGTGGAGCTGACCGGTACTAATACGCCGAGGCCTTAACCTCTTTTGGTTTCTCTAGTTCCTATGTCTTGGTGTTTATATTTTGAGAAGGTCCTTGGTGACCTTTGCGGAGGGGGTACACCCGGATCCATGCCGAACCCGGAAGTTAAGCCCTCCAGCGCCGATGGTACTGCGATTCGCTTCGTGGGAGAGTAGGTCGTTGCCAAGGATCTTTTCTATTCAGTTTTAAAAAAGCTCTGTCTCTAACGAGACAGAGCTTTTTGTTGTAGATAACTTTTTAATGATGTTGACAAGTTGCCCTTCTATGGGTTATGTTAGTAACGGAAAAAATAAACTGTATTGGGGAAAGAGTTACTAATATCGCAGGAGGTGCAATTATGGAAAGAGGAAAAAATGAGAGTTTTTCCGCAAGTCGTTTAGCGAAGTTTATCGTCCCATCGTTGCTAGGGGTGTTCCTATTGATGACTCCTCTGGTTATAGACGGCAGACAGACGGTGCTAGTGTCCCTCATGTCCAAGGCCACCAACGCCTTTATCGATGGTATTGTCCCTATACCCATACTCGTCCTCGTGTTCATTACGATCAGTACCTTGCTGGCTTTGTTCTGCAAACTCTCCGCTCCATCTTTCATAATGGAAAACGACTACTGGAAAAAGATCTTCGATATCTCCTGGTTCTGGACCTCCGCCAGGATCCTGGGGCTCGTGATAGCGTTCATGGTCTATTTCAACCTAGGCCCCGAGATCCTGTGGTCCGATGATACCGGCGGTCTTATACTTCACGACCTCATCGGCGGTCTTTTCACCGTCTTCCTCATCGCGGGGTTTATACTGCCCCTTCTCACCGACTTCGGCCTCCTCGAGTTCATAGGGGTCTACCTCACTAAGATTATGAGGCCCGTCTTCAGGCTCCCCGGTCGTTCCGCCATCGACTGTATAGCCTCTTGGGTCGGAGACGGAACCATCGGAGTTGCCCTCACCAACCGCCAGTACACCGAAGGCTACTACACCGCTAAAGAGGCGGCCATAATAAGCACAACCTTCTCCGCCGTCTCGATCACCTTCTGTCTGGTTGTCCTCGAGAACATCGGCATGATGGACTACTTCGCCCACTACTATCTGGCGGTCACCGTCGCCGGTATCGCCGCTGCCCTCATCGTTCCCAGAATTCCTCCCCTCTCCAGAAAAAAGGACGACTACTATCGCGGAGAGAGAAAAGAGGCGGGAGAACTGATCCCCGACGGCCTTTCCAGAACCCAGTGGGGTCTCTCCATGGCGGTCAAAAAGGCGGATAACAGCGGTCACGTAGGACACCTGCTTATAAACGGCGGCAAGACCGTCCTGGACCTGTGGCTAGGGGTTCTGCCCATAATAATGGCCTTCGGAACTCTGGCCCTGGTACTGGCCGAATCCACCCCTATCTTCCAGTGGTTGGGAATGCCCTTTATGCCTCTGCTCAATCTTCTTGGGGTGCCTGAGGCCACAGCGGCGAGCCATACCCTGGTCGTAGGTTTTGCGGACATGGTGGTACCCTCCCTTATGGCTGATTCCATAACCTCCCCTATGACTAAGTTCATAGTCGGTGCGGTGTCGGTCACCCAGCTGATCTACATGTCCGAGACCGGAGCGGTCATACTGGGATCCGATATTCCCGTGGACCTGAAAGACCTGTTTATCATCTTTATCGAAAGGACCATCATAACCCTCCCCATAGTGTGTCTTTTCGCCAAGCTGTTCTTCTAACCTCCCCAAGCAGGAAAGGCCGCCCTAGGGCGGCCTTTCCTGCTTTTTGCTGTTTTATGGTATAGTCTTAGAGTCACCTTGTGACGTTCTGAAGCCCTTTACGAGGAGGAGTTTGTGCATGTTATCTAAGGTACGGTTTTTAGCTCTGCTGATTTTAGCCTGTATGTGTACCGGTGCTTTTGCGTCGGAAAGGTCGCTGGTGGTCTACTCCAGCGTGGACGAGGAAAACGCCTCCGCTATCCTCAAGGCTTTTACCGAGGACACAGGCGTAAAGGTCCATATGGTGTTTTTATCCTCCGGCCCAGCCATGAGCCGTATCGAGGCGGAGAAGGCCAACCCTCAGGCGGATCTGTGGTTCGGAGCCCCCAACGAGAACCATATAGTCGCCAAGACCAGAGGGCTCACCGAGCCCTACGTCTCCCCTGAGGCGGCGGACCTGGCGGATAACTTCAAAGACTCCGAGGGTTTCTGGCACGCTTTCTACATGAACCCCCTGGGATTTGGGATCCTATATAAGGATCTGGAAAAAGACGGAGTAGCCGAGCCACTTTCCTGGACGGACCTCGCTAAGGCCGAGTATAAGGGCCTTATTCAGATGCCGTCCCCTCAATCCTCCGGCACGTCCTACGCCCTCATACAGACCTTGATGGCCATCATGGGGGAGGACAAGGCTTTCTCCTATATGAAGGACCTCAACGTCAACGTCCAGACCTACACCCAGAGCGGCACAGGCCCCAGCCAGAATCTGGCCATAGGGGAGACCTTAGTGGCTATACAGTTCACCCCCGCCTTCCTCAAGCTTGTGGACCAGGGATTCCCCGCCAAGGTCGTCTTCCCTAAAGAGGGAGTTGGCTACGAGGCAGCCGCCATGTCCATCATAAAGGGCAGCAAGAACCTGGACGAGGCCAAGGCCCTGGTGGACTGGATGGTCTCCAGAAGAGGGCAGGAGGTCCTGAGCCAGGCCAAGACCTACTTCTTCCCGGTTCGGCCCGACGTCTCCGCAGGTGAGGGCGTTCCCTCTCTGTCGGAGATAAAACTGGTGGACTACGACAGGGAAAAGGCCGCAGCGGACAAAAAGCGGATCGTCGATCGCTGGGTCACAGAGGTACTGGGACAGTAGGATCGAAAAGGGAATCTCCGAAAAATCACACTTGAGTCCCTCGGAGAGACCGTCCCGCCTACGCCCTGGCCCAATCGTATACTCGACCTGCCTGTTTCGTACGAACCGCCTCGGAGGGCACGTCCTGTGCCCCCTCGGCTTGGGGCGACGTCCTGTCGCCCCATTCGTACTCAAAGGCGGCAGGTCGAGTATACGGGCTCTGGGCTACGTCGGAACGATCTCTCCGAGGAGCAAACTTTTTAGAGATGCCCTCAATACGAAGGGTCCGGGGGCTCCCGGGCCCTTTGTCATACATGGAATAAGGACGTGATTACTTGAGAAAAAGCCTTAGAGAGCTGAGACTGCTCTGTCGAGATCCACTGGTGGCTTTTTTGGTGCTCTCCGTGGCGGTGGCTCTGATTCTGTTCGTGGTCTACCCTCTGGGGATGGTTTTGGTGAAGAGCTTTCAAAACGTCGAGGGAGCACTCTCCGTCGAGAACTACAGCCGCTTTGCCCAGTTTAAGTACCTTAAGAGCGCACTGCTGAACAGCCTATCGGTAGGTGTCCTGACCGGAGTCATAGGGGTTTTGGTCGGATACACCGCCGCCCTGACCATGGTCAGGACCAACCTGCCGTATAAGAGGTTTTTACACCTGGTCTTCATACTGCCCATTATAGCCCCTCCCTTCACCAGCGCCCTCTCGGTGCTCATGCTCTTTGGCTCCAACGGTCTCATAACCAGAGGTCTTTTGGGCATCAGAAACTACTCGATTTACGGCTTCAAAGGGGTTCTCATATCCCAGGTCTTCACCTTCGCCCCTGTGGCCTACCTCACCCTCAGAGGGGTCCTGGAGTCGCTGAACCCCACCCTGGAGGACGCCGCCATGAACGTCGGGGCATCTCGGTGGCAGACCTTCTGGAAGGTGACCTTCCCCTTAAGCCTTCCGGGGATAGCCAGTGCCTTTTTGGTGGTCTTCATAGAGTCTCTGGCGGACTTCGGCAACCCTCTCGTGTTGGCCGGGAGCCGCTTCCCCATGCTGGCCACCCAGGCCTACCTTGAGATAACCGGATCTTTCAACCTGCCACTTGGTGCCGCTCTGGCGGTGGTGCTGCTAATTCCATCTGTGACCGCCTTTATCATACAGAGATACTTTATCCAGAGGCGACAGTACACCACCGTGACCGGCAAACCGGTGGACTCCACCTCCAAGCTAATAGGTCCAGGGGCTAAGGTGGTCCTCCACGGCTTTTTGGTCCTATTCGCCCTGTCGGTGGCGCTGTTCTACGGTGTTATAGCCGTAGGGGCCTTCACCAAGGTCTGGGGTTACGACTTTACCTTCACCGCCGCCCACCTGCTCTACGCCTTTAAGGTCGGAGGTCAGACCATAAAGGACACACTCATAGTGGCGGCCCTCGCCACACCTATCTCGGGGATAATGGGCATGCTCATAGCCTTCATGATAGTCCGGCTGTCCTTCCCTGGAAAGGGCCTTCTGGAGTTCGGCTCTATCCTTAACTTCGCCGTTCCCGGCACAGTGGTGGGAATCGGCTACATACTGGCCTTCAACCGCCCCCCTGTGGTTTTGGTCGGAACCTTGACCATACTGGTGCTGAACTTCGTGTTCCGGTATATCCCGGTAGGGATCCAGTCCGGCGTGGCGGTCCTCAGGCAGATAGACCCATCCATAGAGGAGGCGGCCCAGAACCTTGGGGCCGACGGGGTGACCACCTTTCGAAAGGTCACCTTGCCCCTGATAGCTCCGGCGTTCTTCTCCGGCCTGGTCTTTGCCTTCGTCAGGGCCATGACCGCCATCAGCGCCGCCATATTCCTGGTCTCCGCCAACTGGAACCTCCTGACGGTCCAGATACTCAACCAGGTGGGGTCGGGCAGGCTTGGGGTCGCCGCGGCGTTCAGCGTCATTCTGGTGTCCATAGTCCTGGTCGCCATAGGGATTATAGGAAAGCTCGTTCCGGGAAGGACCGGAGGAGCGTCAACCATTCAGGTTCGAGAGGGGTAGTTGAGATGGAGTTACGCATATCGGAGGTGTCCAAGGTCTTTCCGAGCCACGACGGAGGAGCGGTTGTTCGGGCGGTGGACTCGGTGAACCTGACCGTGGCCGACGGCGAGCTGGTCACTCTGCTAGGCCCCAGCGGCTGTGGAAAAACCACCTTGCTCAGGATGATAGCGGGATTTGAGGATCCATCGGAGGGGGACCTATACTTCGGAGACAGGCGGGTCAACAACGTGGCCCCGAACAGGAGAAACGCCACTTTGGTTTTTCAGTCCTACGCCATTTTCCCCCATCTGAACGTCTTCGAGAACATCGCCTTCGGCCTAAGGCTCAAGGGCCTAAAGGAGGGGGACATCCGGTCCAAGATGGAAAAGGTGGTCCATATGGTTGGCCTAGGTGGCATGGAGACCCGCCGTCCCTCCCAGCTGTCCGGAGGGCAGCAGCAGAGGGTAGCTCTCGCTAGGGCGGTGGTCATGGAGCCAGAGCTACTCCTCTTCGACGAGCCCCTGTCTAACCTGGACGCCAAGCTCAGAGAACAGATGAGGATAGATATCCGCCGTCTCCAGAAGGCCCTGGGCATAACATCGGTCTACGTCACCCACGACCAGGCGGAGGCCATGAGCATCTCCGACAGAGTCGTGGTCATGAAAGACGGCCGAATAGAGCAATCCGGCTCCCCTGTGGACCTCTACGCCAGGCCCAGAAACCGTTTCGTCGCAGACTTTATAGGCAAGGCAAATTTTCTCGATGGGACGGCCTCCGAGGGTGGGGTTATCCTGGGCGGGAAGTCCTACCCTATGGACATAGCTCCCTCGGAGGTCGGAGAGGCCCAGGTCGTCGCCCGTCCCGAGGCGTTGGTCCTGTCACGGGACGAGGGCCATTTTCCCTGCGAGGTAATGAGGACCACCTTCCTGGGAAATCTGGTCGAGTACGAGGTGGAATGCCCAAACCTGGGAACCCTGACGGTACACCAGGTCAACCCCATGGCAGGAGAGCTCTTTCGTCCCGGAGAGTCCATTCAGGTCTCCCTGCGCCCCGAGACCCTACATATACTGGAAAAAGAGTGATCTTTTAGGGTATCATATAAACTGGATGGATGTCCCTCAACACCTTGATATAGCTGAATATATGTGTTACATTTTTCGTGTCAAGGGAGGTGGCGTAAATGCGAAAGTATATGACCTGTAAGTCCGGTCCATTCTACTTCAGCGAACGATACAACGAGGAGATCCTGTCCCTTCCGTTGTTAGTCGCTACCATGCTTAACCAGACCGTCGCCGATCTCCC
Organism: Dethiosulfovibrio salsuginis; assembly: GCF_900177735.1. Classification (NCBI taxonomy): domain Bacteria; kingdom Thermotogati; phylum Synergistota; class Synergistia; order Synergistales; family Dethiosulfovibrionaceae; genus Dethiosulfovibrio; species Dethiosulfovibrio salsuginis. Next base: position 6,236 of record NZ_FXBB01000018.1, read on the forward strand.
GATTCTGCCTCGGAAGGTGTCTCAGCTTGAGACCGAACTTATCCGACAATCCATCTTCGGGACCGCCGCTATCGAGGGCAACCCTCTCTCTCAGGAGGACGTAGTCGGCATAATCGAAAACGACCAAGTCGCCGATGTGATGCCTAAAAGCGAGATGGAAATTCGCAACCTAGTCAAAGCCTACGAGCTTCTGTCGAATATCAAGCCGACAGGGGGTCCCTTTATCCTGGAGGAGTCGCTGATAACAGAGCTGCATAGAATCGTCACCGCAGGAATACGCTACGATTTCAACGAGCCCGGAAGATACCGAAACGAGACGGTAGGCTATACGGAGGTCGGAGACAAGGCCCACGGCGGGGTTTACAGGCCTCCTCGAATATTGAAGGACATAAAGGATCTGATGGGGGAATACGTGGAGTGGGTCAACAGCGAGGAGCTTATCTCGAAGGGACCTTTCGTCCGGGCCATACTGGCCCATTATCATTTTGCGTTAATCCATCCCTTTTTCGACGGAAACGGCAGGACCGCCCGGCTGATAGAGGCGATACTGCTCCAGGCGGCGAACGTCCGTTACGTACCTAAAATGCTGTCCAACTATTACTATCGAAACATCGACGGCTATTACTCCGCCTTTTCCCAGACCATAAAGCTCAAAGGAAAGGACGTAACCCCTTTTTTGAGGTTCGCCGTGGAAGGAGTCACCGAGTCATTGCTCGATATCAAGGATAGGATAACGGACCTGATAAAAAAGCTGGTTTTCAGGGAGCACCTTGCCCAGCTAAAGGCCCAGAGGGAAATCACGGTCAGGCAGTTCGACCTACTGTCCCTTCTGCTCGACGATATACGTGTTTTCTCCCTAAACGACCTGATGGAGGAGAGGCCTTTCTCACTGCTTTATCGAAAGGTCACCAAACAGACCGCTCGACGGGACGTAAAAGGTCTTTTGGAGCTGGGCCTGATCGTTAAGGCAGGGGAGAGCCGGTATTCACTGAACCTGGATGGGCTAAAAGCTTGATCGTTTATGGGTGTCTCTAGAAACTCTGACCCTCGGAGAGATCGTTCCGACGGAGCCCATTTGAGCCCGTATACTCGACATGCCGTCGTGTAGTATGAATGGGGCGACAGGACGTCGCCCCAAGCCGAGGGGGCACAGGACGTGCCCTCCGAGGCGGTTCGTACGAAACAGGCAGGTCGAGTATACGATTGGGCGAAACAGGGCGTAGGCGGGACGGTCTCTCCGAGGGGACTCGAAGGTAAGTTTACGGGAAGCCCTGGGTTTTTTGATTTAGGGTTTTGCCGCCAGCTTCGCTATGGATATGATCGTCTCGGTGGCCTTCTCCATGGACTGGATCGGTATGAACTCGTACTTGCCGTGGAAGTTATGGCCTCCGGTGAAGATATTGGGGCAGGGCAGCCCCATGTAGGACAGCCTGGCTCCGTCGGTGCCGCCTCTTATAGGCTCTACCGACGGGGTTATATCCACCGCCTCCATGGCCCGTCTGGCCAGGTCCACTATATCCATTCTCTCCCGGATCTTCTCCTCCATGTTGTAGTACTGGTCCTTTATCTCAAGGGTGGCCCTGTTTCCGAACTCCCGGTTTATCTGGGCCACCGCTTTTCTCACGAAATCCTTTTTCTCCTCGAAGAGCTTTCTATCGTGGTCCCTAATGATGAACTTCATAACGCTCTCCTCCACCAGGCCCTTGAAGGTGTGGAGGTGGATAAATCCCTGGCAGCCCTCGGTCTTCTCAGGCACCTCCGTGGAAGGCATCAGCTCCGCCAGCCTCATGCCGATCTGGATGGAGTTGATCATCTGGTCCTTGGCGGTCCCGGGATGGACGCTTCTGCCCTGTATGTTCACCGTGGCGGATGCCGCGTTGAAGTTCTCGAACTCCATCTGACCTAAAACCCCTCCGTCCACGGTGTAGGCCCAATCGGCGTCGAAGGCCTTCACGTCGAACCTATCCGCTCCCCTGCCTATCTCCTCGTCGGGGGTGAACCCTATTCGTATGGTACAGCGGGGTATCTCTGGATGGTCCTTCAGGTAGGCAACCGCCGAAAGGATCTCGGCGATACCGGCCTTGTCGTCGGCCCCAAGGAGGGTCGTCCCGTCGGTGACGATGAGATTCTGACCGACGTAGTCCTTTAGACATGGAAAGTCCGATGGAGACAGGATCACTTTACCGCCTTTATCCAGATTTATATCCTCTCCGTCGTAATCCTCCACGATCCTCGGAGACACGTTCTCCCCGGACACGTCCGGCGCGGTGTCCATATGGGCTATAAAGCCTATCACCGGCCCGTCGGAGTTCCCGGGGAACGTGGCGGTGACGTAGCTGTTTTCGTCCACCGAGGGGTCTTTAAGCCCCATCTCCTCCATCTCCTTGACCAGCATCCTGGCGAGGTCCCACTGACAGTCGGTGCTGGGGCAGGTGTTTGACGATTCGTCCGATGTGGTGTGTACCTTTGCGTATCTGAGAAAGCGATCCACTACGTCGTACATAAAATCCCTTCCTTTCCTCAAAAAAAATCCACTCTATGATACACCCGAGCCTGCCGATAGTATAATAGAGGGTGCGATGATTTACGAAGGGGGGGCGGTTTATGGGAAAACTGATATCTCCTGACCCGGATATGTGGGGAAATCCGGTCCGTAGGGGAGCTGTAGAGGATAAGTTGAAGGATAGGCAGGATATAGCTCGTTACGATCGGAAAAGATATCTCCTCACCGTGGCGGTCGTCTCGATCCTTCTGTCGCCTTTTGTGGTCATAGCGCTTAAGATGTTGTCGAACTGAAAGGAGAGAGTAATATGTCTGTACGAGGATTTCAGATGATGATGCAGGTCCACATTCCGGTAACCGAGCACCACGTGATCTCCAGGGATATCGTCCGTAACTACGGAGATAGAGAAGAGATGGAGATGAACATGATAAACTACATAAACAACATAAGGGAAAACGATCAGATAGGTTTTGGAGACGATATTATTTTCCTCCCCTCCGGTATGGGCAAAAAAACGGTGGTTGAGTTCACCTACAAGGTGGTTGACTGATAGTTAATCGTCAAGAGGAGGGCCTTAAAGGCCCTCCTCTTGCTATTTAACCGTAGCAGCTATATAGGACTCTAATTGCTCTAAAAAGTCCATGGAACGGTCTTTCTTCACGAGCCAGGTGGCGGAAAAGTGGGCTCTCTTCAGGTGTCTAGCCGCTCCCTGGAGGTCTCCTTTGACGTGGTGATCGTAGGCACAGAGTGAATTGAATAGGACCCCTAGATCGCCGAATATAATCTCGTCTCTATATTCCTCGGCTTGGGCAAGGTGTTCCGATAGTCCCTCATGGTCGCCCTTTAGCCACATGAGCTGGGCGGTCATTATGTGTATGATCCACCTCCCCTGATGGACTTCGCTTCTCATAAGTGCCATCATGGCTTTTCTCAGGTGTATCTCCGCCGATGGCAGATCGTCGTTATCGAGAGCGATCTTTCCCAGAGAGCTTTCGACCATAGAGAAGAGAGAGCTGTATCTCTGGCCGAGGTTTTTAAGGTCCTCCAGGATCTCAAGGGATAGCGTGAGTTGCTGTCTGCCTTCCTCGATGAAGCCACTTCGAGCCATTGCGACGCCCCTCATCCTCAAGGCGATAGCTCGGTTTAGACGGTTCCCTTCGCTGGCTATCTCTATCTCCTTGCCGTAGCGGCTCAGAAGGTCGTCGTCTTCTGTCCTGATGGCCAGCAGGCAGAGACCGTGAAGGCATTCGATGGAAAGGGAACGGTCCCCTCTCCTCACGCTTTCCTCCAGGGCTCCGATGAGGTGTCTCTTTCCCCTATCCAGTTCTCCGGCCCAGAGTCGGTGAAAACCGGTAGTGGCCTCAAAGCGGTTTTGTAGCGATCGAATGTTCTCGCTACTTCCTACGGACCTCTGAAACAGCGCCTGAATCTGCAAAGTAAGCCTATCGATCTCTTTCGACCAGTTTCTACTGTCTCGCTCGACTTTTTTCAGGATTCCGTCCTCTATCGGCGGAAAGCCCTCGCACTTTGCCCTCACCAGCAGTCTGAGGTAGCGGCCATGGGCCTCTATCCGTTGTTCCAGCGATCCTCCCTCTTTGCTTCGGTCTATATCCCTCAGACACAGACTCGGCGGGTAAAATCCCAGAGGATCCCTCTCCAGCGATTTTGCGAGCATCCTCTGGGAGACGAAGTGCCTTTTCAGTTTAGGGGCGGATCTCCGAAAGAAAGCCTTTATCTGAGGGTGGACGACCGCTAGAGCTGCGTTGCCGTCCACCGATATCTCCGCTTTCAACAGGTCCATTTTCTCCAGCTTTATGAGCTCCGGTTCCAGATTCCCCTCTGTCATATGGCCTCTCAGGATATCCAGTGATACGGGCTCGTCTATGATCGACAGAGTCTCCATTATATCTATGTGGACCGGAGAGAGCCTGTTGGACATGGCCCTTATTGGGAACTCTAATCGGTTCCCTAGGTCTTCAAGGCCTCTTCCTTGGGCGTAGAGCTCTGAGAGAGCGGAAAGACACACAGGCAGTCCAAGGGTCTCTTCGTATATACGCTCCTCCTCGTCGGGCAACGGTATATCCTCGGTTATTCCCAGAACGTGACGACAGAACATCCCGCACTCCCTCGGTCCAAAGGGAAGTATTTTTATGGATCTGTATCTTATCTTTCCCTCCGCCGCCATGGCGCCGAGCCATCGATCGTTATCGCCGAAAGTCTCCGGGTGGTCGACCATGAGGACGGTCAGGTTCTCCGGTTCCGAAGACAGGACCATCTTCATAAGCTCTATCTCTTCTCTCCCTATAAACCTCACTTCGTCCAGAAAAAAGGTAATTCTCCCCTCCTGAGATCTTTTGCCTATAAAGTCGGCGATATCCCTTCCCTGTTCCCTGAAAGGAGCATCTGAGTTCAGAAACAGGCCATATCTCGTCGCCACCTGATACAGATCGTGCCATGGATTTCCCCTGTTCTGATGGGAGATACTGCACACGATGGATTTCCCAACCATATCGCTGTGATCCCTCAATATCCGGTTTAAAACAGCGGTCCTCCCGCTTCCCTCGGCCCCCCAGAGGGATATGCATAGAGGTCTCTCGTCCTGGTTTGCGATCAGGTTCAGGATCTGGGCCTTCTCTCCGTCCCTTCCCCATAGGCCTTTTGAGAAATCGTCTCTAGGCTGGACCGATACAGAGTCCAGTTTCTGGAATATCGATTTGTAGAGGTCGGTGGTCTCAGGGGAAGGATCTATTCCCATCTCGTTTCTAAGCCTAGTCGAGAGAGCTGCGTAGGTCTCAACTATTCGGGACAGATTTCCCTGTTTTCCCAGAGACTCCATCAGTTTTTTGGCGATCTCCTCGTCCCATGGGGCTATGGAGAGGGCGTTTGTCAGCAACATCACCGACCTGTCGTCCTCGCCGGAGAGAGTGGCCTTTTCCGCCTGGTGTCGGAGGTTTTTCACGTAAAGATCTCTGAAATAATCCCGTTTGCTCTGGAGCCAGTGGTTGAACTCTTCGGTTCCCTCCAGATAAAATCCCTCCAGATAGGGCAGTCCCAGCCTTTTGAGATCCCTTTCCCCTAGACTCTCCAGGTCGGAGAGAAAGTCCAGATCGCTCCTTACCTTTCCAGAGGCTATGGATATACGGCTGTTGTTGGAGAGTATGGTCGACTGAGGCATGATCGACCTCAGCTGATAGAGGGCGTTTCTAAGGTTCTTCGCTCCCGATCTCTCGTCTTTCTCCGGCCATAGATGTTGGGCCAGCCATGTCCTGGAGGCTCCCCCCTCGGTTATCAGTATATAGCTTAGAGCCTCCACTTTCTTGAAGGGAAAGGCGACAGGTTCCCCTCTGAGACTCAGTGACGGCGGTCCAAAAAGCCTAGCGTACATAGGGTATCACCTCAGATATAGGTTCTCGAGAACTATAATATCTCACAAATCATCTGACAATGTCAAACGGCGTCAAAAAATTCGTCCAAAAGTAAAAGGCGTCAATTTTACACCTTGGTTGTAAAGTTATAGCTAGAGTGGGATTGATAGGTTTATACGTTCATAATCGAAGGGAGTGAAGGTGAATGAGGTTTCTCAGTTATATGAGAAAAATTTCAATTCGAGCGAGGTTAGTTATCCTGGTTTTTCTGATGGTATCCTTTTCCGTCCTCACCTCGTTCGCCCTGATAGAGGCCCTTAACTCGGTGTCCACGATGGTAGGGGATCTCTACGGCAGAGGAAGCAAAGGGGCTGTTACCGCCTACGAGGCGGCGGACGGCATGAACCAGGTCGCGGTCAACCTCTATAGGGCCCTCAACGCGTCGGACCCTGAGGCCCGAAGGGGCTTCGGGGCTCGGGTCATGGCAGGTCACAAGGCGTTAGGAGACGCCTTGGAACGCCTTAGTACCCTGGATTTGAGCTCTAACGGAAAGGCTCTTCTGGAAAATTCGGTGGAGGTCTTTCGTGTATGGAGCCCTATGACCGACTCTCTGGTCTCTGTACTGGAGAGAGGTGGTTACCAACAGGAGTTTATGGCCATAGCGTCGTCGGGGGCACATCTCACCATGAAATTGGACGACTCCATCAAAAAACTTGTGGCGGCGGCCTCCGCCAGCATGGAACAGGTCTACGGAGATATCCTGATACGGAGGGACACCACCAAACGTAACGCCCTCTGGATCGTGATCGCGGTGACATCTCTGTCCGTCCTTCTCTCCGCTCTGGTGGTCCTCTCCATCTCCCGTCCTGTAGGGGCCATAGTCCGGGAGATCCGTTCGGTTGCCCAGTCCATGGATCTCACCCATAGAGGATCCAAAGAAGGAAAGGACGAGATAACCGCCATCTCCAACGCCATGGACTCCCTCTTCGACGCTTTCGAGGGGGCTATGATAAAGGTCAAGGATATGTCCTGTGAACTTTCAGGCCATGCCCAGACCTTCTCCGCTACCGCCGAGGAGGCTAACGCCACGGTGGAGGAGGTAATCGCTCAGGTGGACCGTACCGGCGACATGGTGGGCAACCTGGCCGCCAATACCGAGGAGATAAACGCCAGCGTGGGAGAGGTAGCCGCAGGATCTCAGTCCGCCGCAGGAAAGAGCTCCGACGTGGCGGAACAGGTGGAGGACGCTCGCCGCTCCGGTCAAGAAGGGCTTTTATCCGTCAAAAAGGCGGTCCGTGCTGTTATTAAGGTAGCCGACGAGTCGAGAAGCTCTATGGAGAGGGTCAGAGACCTAGGGGTACGGGCCCAGGAGATCCAGTCTTTCGTCAGCGACATAGGCTCTATCGCCGATCAGACCAACTTACTGGCCCTGAACGCCGCCATAGAGGCCGCCAGAGCAGGAGAGCACGGCAGAGGATTTGCGGTGGTCGCCGAGGAAGTGAGAAAACTGGCGGAACAGAGCAACGCCTCCGCGGGAAAGATCTCCGACCTGGCCAAAGAGATCTCCGGCGACCTCCAGGCGGTAATATCGCTGGTGGAGGGCAACGAAGGCCAGGCCACCCAGGCCAGAGCGGACGCCGAGGGAGCGGAGGAGCTTATAGAGACCATCCTTACATCCCTTGCCGCTATAGCCGCAGCCTCTCAGGACATGGCGGCGGTGGCCACCGAACAGGCGGCCTCCAGCGAGGAGATAACCACTGCCGTCCAGAACATGGCGAACAGGACGGGAGACGTAGCGGAGATATCGGGAGTTATAAGGAGTCAGATGAAGGACGTAGGCACGGTGGCCGAACAGGTCGCAGTGGGCTCCGAATCTCTGGCTGCCATGGCGGAAACCCTCCAGATGGAAGTGAATCGTTTTAACGTTTCCACCGGTAAGGGCCTAATGCCCAACTGTAACCGGTAGTTTAGATACGAAAAAAAGGGCGGGGGCTTACCCCGCCCTTTTTTTCGCTATAATCTAGCTGTGGAAAGGCAGGTGATTCTCATGCCCTTACTTGGGACCTCCGATCTCAAAGCTGGAATGGTACTGGCGGACCATTTAACGACTCCAGGGGGCAGGAAAATCCTCTCCAAAGGCTCCGTCCTGTCGGATAAAAATATATCTATGATGAAGGTCTGGGGGATAGCTTACGCCGACGTGGAGGGATCGGGAGAGGATAGCTCGTCGGATATCGGCGGCAATCAGGGAGAGGACATAAAGGGAGAGTGCGAATCGATGGTCAGAAGCTACTTCCCCCCCTCTTTGGACCTAGAACCTCACGGAGAGATGTTCAACCTCTGCTGCGAGAGGTGTAGTCGGCTGGTGGTCTCCGGCGACCGAGGTGCTATAGATGAGATCACCGGCCATAACTCTCCAGAGTCTATGCCCTCCAGGTTCGACCTCAAAGAAGACCGCCCCGTTTTGAGGCAGATCGTCGGTGAGGATGTCGCCCTATCCTCCCTGCCTGACGTTTATTTCAAGATCATGGACGTTATTAAGTCTCCCGTGAGCTCCGCTGCCTCTATCGCCAAAGTCGTTAGCACCGATCCTAACCTGAGCCTAAGGTTGCTCCGGCTGGTAAACAGCGCGTTTTACGGCTTTCCCGTGCCTATTCGCTCTATATCCCGAGCCATAGCCATAGTGGGCATAAGGGAATTGTCCTCCCTCGCTCTAGCGGCCTCTACGATGAGCGCCTTTTCACACATCCCATCGGAATACGTGGATATGAGGTCTTTCTGGAGGCACTCTATCGCCTGCGGAGTTATCTCCAGGGTGCTAGCCTCCCATAAAAAGATCCACAGAGATGAGACCTTTTTCTTGGCGGGACTGCTACACGACATAGGAAGGGCCCTGCTCTACATAAAGCTCCCCTCCTGGATGGGCCACGCCCTGGGGGTTTCCCGTTTCTTCCGACTTCCTCTCCTGGAGGTCGAGAAAAGGCTTCTGGGATTCGACCACGGCCAGGCGACCTTCAAGCTCCTCAGCCAGTGGAACATCCCCGAGCCTATACTTGGACTAGCGTCCTGGCATCACGAGCCGGAAAAACACGATAAGCCCGAGGAGGCCGCCCTTATATGGCTTGCGGACTGGATGGCCAACGGCATGAAAGTGGGCTCCAGCGGCACCTACTTCCTCCCCCCCGCTCAGGAGGAGATATGGCAGTTAGTGGGGCTGGAGCCGGAGACGTTGAGGTCGGTTTTTATACAGTCCGAAAGGCAGATGAGCGAAATCCTGAGGATATTTCTCATGTCCTGACGAAAGGAGAGGGACCTTTGGATAAAAGTGAAAGAAAGATAGCCCAGCTGGAGCTTAAAATTGCGGAGATGACCAGGGACAGAGAGAGGGCGAGAAGGGTTTTAGACGACGCCGTCGACGCCTTAAGCCTGACCGCTTCCCTCAGAGAATCGGAGGATATCTCCCCTATACTGGAACAGGCGGGCTCCAGGGTCAGGTCCTTACTGAACGTCAGAGAGATGGCGTTCTTTCTGCTCTCCGAGGACGGTCTGGATTTCTACTGTGCCTGGGAGGACCCTCCCGGGATATCCTTCGACCTGGACGGGGAGAAGGATCTTCTAGTCGACGACGGAACTATCGCCTGGGCTCTGAGCAGAAACCGGTCCATAATAGTGACCTCCTCCAAAGGAGATCCTCTTTTTGTCCACTCCCTAATGTCTCAGGACGAGCCTATCGGTGTCATGATGGCCCTTATGGAGGGAGATCCTGACAGGATAATGGACATATCTCTGGCTTTCATCACCGTGATACTAAGCTCAACGGCGGGGATAATAAAAAACAGCAGGCTCTACCGGGTAATCAACGACCTCAATCGTGAGCTTAGAGGTAAGGTAAACCGGCTTGAGGAATCGGAGAGGGAGCTCGCCAGGGCAAACCAGGCCAAAGACCGTTTTCTCGCCAACGTCAGCCACGAGATAAGGACCCCTCTAAACGCTATTTTAGGCACAGCGGTGATCTCCAAGGGAAAATCTCCTGAGGAGGTCGACAGGGCCTTAGAGGTCATAAGGAAAGAGGGCTCCGCTCTTTTACGGCTCATCAACGATCTTTTGGATCTGTCCAAGATAGACTCGGGCCATATGGACCTGGAGGAGGTCCCTTTCGACCTGTCGGAGATAGTGGCAGAGCTGGAGGAGATATACCGATCGGTGGTGAAGGCGAAGGCCATCGATCTTTCGGTCTCTATGGTGCCAGAAGGGCCTGTCTGGATAACCGGCGATCCGGTGAGGCTGAGGCAGGTCATGGTAAACCTTTTGGACAACGGCATAAAATTCACCCATAACGGATCGGTTTCCCTCGACGTGAGATGTTTTAAGGAGGGCAACACCTGGGACATAGATTTCGTCGTGTCCGACACCGGCATAGGGATCTCCCGAGAAGGCCAGAGCAGGCTTTTTAACTCCTTCTCCCAGGCGGATAGCTCGACGAGCAGAAAGTACGGAGGAACGGGCTTAGGCCTTGCCATTTCTCAGAGGATAGTCCAGAGTATGGGAGGGATCATAGAGATAGACAGCCATACCGGTGAGGGAACCACGTTCCAATTCGCCCTTTCCTTTGAAGGCTGCGATCCTCCTGTCGCCCTGCCTCAAACGGCTCCCCCTCCTCAGCTGCCTATGAGGATACTCCTGGTGGAGGACAACGAGACCAATCGAACGGTGGCGGAGGCCATGTTGGCAAAGCTTGGCCACGCCGTGAGATCGGTCCCTTCCGGTAGGGACGGCCTCAAGGCCCTGACGGAGGGACATTTCGACCTGGTCTTTATGGACATACACATGCCCGGAATGGATGGTTTGGAGACCACCGCCCTGATCAGGGAGAGGTCCAGCTCGGTTACCGACAGATCGGTTCCTGTGGTGGCCCTCACCGCTAACGTCATGAGAGGGGACAGGGAAAAATACATCTCCCAGGGAATGGATGGCTATCTCCCTAAGCCCATAATGCCCGATGAGCTTCGGCAGGTCCTCTCCGGCTTTTCTCCGAGAAAAAAGGCCGAAGGTGGCCGATCTTTCGTCTTGGATCTAAAGGAACTTTACCACCGTATGGGAGGGGATCAGCAGCTTGTGGACAGGGTTTTGGACACCTTTATAGCCGACCTGCCTGAGATAGAGGCCTCCTTGAGAGATGGTCTGGCGTCAAAGGACCTGAAAAGGATAAGGCTACAGGGCCATACCCTGAAAGGGGCGTCCGCTGGAGTAGGGGCTAACGGACTCAAAATAGTGGGTTACAGGCTCCAGAGGGCGGCGGAAAATGGGGATTGGGGTATGCTTGGCGTTCTCCTTGAGGACTTAAAGTTCGAACTCTCAGAGTTGAACTCTTATTTAGAGGAGGTGGGTATAGGTGAAGGTTCTCATAGCGGAGGACGATAGAACCACTCAGGTAATGCTCGAGTCGCTGCTTCGTAAATGGGGCTACGATACGGTGGTGGTCTCCGACGGCAACCACGCCTGGCGTATCCTGTCGGAAGAGGGAGCGCCGTCGCTGGCGGTGATAGATTGGCTCATGCCCGGCATGGAGGGCACCGACATATGCCGAAAGGTCAGAGAGAGAAACTTCAAGCAGGGGATATATCAATACATAATCCTTCTGACCGTTCAGGGCGACCAGGAGGACATAGTTAAAGGCCTTGAGGCAGGGGCGGACGACTACGTTATAAAGCCCTTCGACTCCCAGGAACTCCAGATGAGGCTGTCGGTAGGCAAGAGGATACTGGACCTTCAGGCCAAGCTGGCCTTCAGTGCGAGCCACGACCATCTAACCAGGCTGCTAAATCGCCACGCCCTTTTCGATCGGCTCTCCGGCGAAATAGCCCGGGCGGACAGGGAGGATGGGCCGTTGATGTTGGCTCTACTGGACCTGGATCACTTTAAGGTCGTCAACGACACCTACGGCCATATCGCCGGAGACGATGTCCTGAGAGCCATAGCCAAAGAGATTCCCCGGTATCTCAGGCCTTACGACGTAGTAGGCAGATACGGAGGAGAGGAGTTCGTGGTTATTCTCCCTGGAGTCTCTCTGGACGAGGCATTTATCATAATGGATAGGGTCAGAGAGGGCATATCGGCAAAAGCCATAAAGACGAAAGAAGGGACGATTAACGTCACCATCTCCGCCGGTATGGCCCAGTACGCCCCTCCTATGACCATGGACGATCTTATCTCCCAGGCCGATAGGGCTCTCTACAGGGCCAAAGACGGCGGGCGAAACCTGATCTGCTACTGATCCCGACAACGCAAAACGCCCTGTGCGGGGGCACAGGGCGTTTTGCGGCAGAGAAATGTTGAGACAGTATCTATGGCGAGGGGTGCCATATACCTAGGCGGCCCGGTTAAGGCCTCCTAGTGACGCAACGTGGACAGGGCTGTTAAGGTCGTTCTCCCTGATAGCGGCGAAGTCCCTCATGGCACCGAAAGCTCCGGTAGCACACAGGGCCAGACCGCCTAAAAACAGGGAATACGCCTGATGGGACAGGCCTTCCACGAACACGGGGCTGTATAACACGAGAAGCCCTGCCAGGGAAAGAACTACGTTTCCCGCAAGGGCACACTCCAGCCTCCTGCTTCCTACCGCGACCACCATACCGAACAGGGTCGCTCCAAAGAGGGCGTTCATCGGCCCCATGAGCATAAGAGCAGGGCACAGAGCGCCGGCTAACACGGAAATTATCACACCGTTTCTCACGACTCGTTCCTCCTTAGGAACTTAAGTTGTCTTTACCTTAGCCCTATTCTACGACAACACCCTCTCGAGAGTCTCCATCGTCGTGAATGAAGTAACCGGTCTTTATGCCTGAAAGTTGCTATAGAAAGACGAAAGAAGGTGGGTACGTGCTCGAGCCTATAGCACAGGAACTGGCTCTATCCATAGCGGAGGTCATAGGATACGACGTGCTGATAACCGACGTCGACGGAATCATAATAGGGTGTAGCGATCCCGATAGAGGGCTTGGCACCCTCAACGAATCGTCTCGGATAGCCGCCAGAACCGGCAGAGGAAGCGTGGACACCGAGGAGACCGTCAAGGTACTCAAAGGGACCAGGCCAGGGGTAACCTACCCTGTGGTGGACCTGGAAAATCGGGTCATAGGCACAGTAGCCATAACCGGAGATCCTGAGAAGGTAAAGCCTTTCGCCCTGGTCGTAAAAAGACAGGCGGAGCTCTATATCCGGGAGAGGACGGTTATGAGGGAGGTTATGGAAAGGGAGAGAAACCTTCAGACCCTCATCTCCGACATATACCTCTTCAAGCCCAGGATCAACGACCCCGATCTGGTCTCCAACAGGGCGGAGCAGTTCGGCTACGACCCCGGCATGTCCTACTCCGCCTTGGCCTTCGAGATAAGGCGAGTTCCGGGATACAGGGACACCGTCGGTAGAGATCGACTTCTCCTCAGGCTGAAAGAGGCCTTTGGAGGTGCCAGATCCATCGTAGGAGCCATGAAGCTCGATCTCTACGTCGCCTTCGTCCCTATGTCGGGCCGAGAGTCTATGGAAAGGGATTTTTACCTTTCTCTGGAGCAAAAATGCCTCTGGCTGGACGAACAGTTTGCCTCTATGGGAATGGCGGGAACGGTGGGCATAGGCACCTTAGGCCGAGGTATCGACGGTCTAGCCAGGTCCTGCAAAGAGGCCAGGCTTGCCCTTCGGATAGGCAGAAGGACCTCCGCCTCAAGCTCCCTCCATCCTATCTGGAAATATAGGGTCGAGGAGGTCCTGTTTTCATCTCCCAGGGTCGTTATGGACCAGATGTCCAAAAGAGAACTGTCCCCTCTGGAGGATAGAGGGGACAGGGAAGACCTGTGTCATACTCTTGTGGCGTGGTGCGAGAGCGGCTTCAACGTCACCAAAACCGGTGAGCTCCTCCACGTTCATCGCACCACGGTAAACTATCGACTGGAAAAGCTCTCCTCCCTTTTAAGGGTCGACATGAGGGACTTTCGGGAGATGAGCCGAATATACTGGGCCCTCATAATGGAGCGGTTAAACAGAGATGGACAGAGATCCGGTGGAGGTGACTACGCTCCAGGGGAGCCCTTGGGTTGATTAATTATAACCTTATGTCCTGAAGGTTTTTCTGTGCCCTCACTATAGACGAGATTATGGATGCCATGGCCTCAAAACGGTCTATGGCCTCCTTCATGACCCCTACCGAGTGGGCTATGCCCTTGGAGCCCTCGTCCATCTTGCCTCCCGACTCGTCCAGGAGCTTGGTCATGTCGTCCATGAAGGCACGGTTTTCCTCCAAAAAGGCCATAAAACTGGAAAGAGAGTTCCTCACCACCCCGAACATATCGCTGACCCTCTTCACGTTGTCCATAGCCTCCTTTACCGACAGGGAGATCTCCGACACCCTGGCGGTTATCTTGTCCGATGCGTCTTTGCTCTGGACCGACAGCTTCTGGACCTCCGAGGCGACCACGCTGAACCCTCTGCCGTGCTCCCCCGCCCTTGCGGCCTCTATGGAGGCGTTGAGGGCCAGGAGGTTGGTCTGTTTGGCTATTCTGGTTATCTCGGCGGAGATCTTCTCCACCTCTAAAAATCCGTTTAGAGTCTCGTAGGTGGTATCCACGGTCTTCTCAACGTCGGAGCTCATGTTCTCTATGTCGGTGCCCGACCTCTGTAGCTCCTCCTCCAGTTCCTGGTTCATCCTGCCTATGGCCTGAACGTTCTCCCTGGCGTGGTCGCTGCTAACCTGGAACTCCTTGACCGTGCCGGAGAGCATAGAGTCCAGCTCCTGAAAATCACATGATATCTCAGAAAGCTCCTCCTGGACCGACGTGACACGACGGACTAATGCCTCGTCGAGCTGGTCCATAAAGGAGTTCATGAGGACGCTGCCGAAATAGGCCGACGAAAGCCGGCTTATCAGTTCCCTCTCTCTGTTGTCCAAAAAAAACCCTCCTGACTAAAAAAGCTGGTCCATTATGTCCACGCCGCAGCGGAGGTTGCCGAACCAGTCGAGGAATCTGCCGACGTTTTCGCCTTTCATGACAGCGCCGTGCTGAGGGGCTATGGCGTCCACCTTCAGCTTTGACACCTGGTCCACCCACTTACGGCACGCCGAATTGGAGGCCATATACCTTTTGTGGAATACCTCCATATACCTCACGTGATCGTCGAAGTTCTCCACCGAGGGATAACGCTTGCCCTCGGGGAACACCGCCGCCCCTATATCCCCGGTGAATATTATCCGAGACACCGGGTCGTATAGGGAAAACTGGCCTGTGGAGTGGAGAAAGTGGGCCGGGACGCACTTCAGCCTCAGGCCGTCTTTAAGGGTTATATCGCCTCCCTTGTCGGGAATGGCGGTTATCCTCTTAGAGTCGTATATGCCAAAATGGGGCAAAAACCTGGTCCAAAGCTCCGATATGTGGGCTATGGTCCTCTCCGCTATGGACAGCCACAGGGTTATGCCCGACGATACGTCGGGGTCCTGATGGGAGTAGAAGATATGGCTGATGGACTGAATGTCCACTATCTCCGCCACGTTGGCAAGGACCCTTGGAAAAACGTGGGCTCCGCCTGGATCGAGAAGGACCACCTCGTTACCGTGGGATATCATGTACTGGTTGGTCTGGACGATGCTCTTTTCCTCTTTTTCCTCCCAGCCCAGATGTATAAACCTATGGTTACCTTCCTCGAAAAGTACGGACGTATTGAAAGTGCTCATGGGACAACCCCCCTAATATATATATAGTCATATAGTACCAGAAATCAGCGCCCTGAATATAGACCTAACGTTATTTTATAACAAGCCATTTGAAAAGGGATAATACCTATAAAAGGGTAAGGCTTTGCTAAAAATAGCTCGGGCCGATCATAGGATCGGCCCGAGCTATTTTACAGGAACATCTAAGACGCTGACCCTCCGAGGCGGTTCGTACGGAACAGGCAGGTCGAGTATACGATTGGGCCAGGGCGTAGGCGGGACCACCTCTCCGAGGGGGACTCTGAAGAGAGTTTTTAGAGATACCCTAAGGTCGTTTGGACTGTGGCAGGGAGATCTCGAAAGTCGCTCCTCCCTGGGAGCGGATCAGCTCGATCGTCCCTCCGTGAGAGTCCACTATCCTCTTCGCTATGGCGAGCCCCAGACCGTAGCCGCCCTGGCCCCAGCCCTGTCTAGTCCGAGAGCTGTCCCCCCTGTTGAACCTCTCGAAAATCGATGCCCCCAGAGTCTCGCTGATTCCCACTCCGTTATCATCAACGGTCAGAACCCAGAGGGAATCCCTATCCTCCAGTGAAATAGATATAGCTCCGCCGGGCCGGTCGTCGAACCTCTTCCTGACGTACTTCACTCCGTTGCCCACTACGTTTCCGATGGCCCTTATCAGATCGTCCCTCCTGCCCTTACAGAGGGCGTCCTCTGGCAGCGAGGTGGAGAAGGTCACTTCAGACGCCAAAGGGTGCTCTCGGTGCTCCAACGTCACCAGCTCGACCAGCTCGACCAAGTCGAGGTCCTCCATCTCCTCCTGAGGCGGCCTGGACTCCAGCCGAGACAGAAGGAGCATGTCGTCCACCAGCTCGGTCAGCCTTCTTTGCTGCTCTAGAATTGATCTAAGGTAGCCTTCCCTCGACTCCTTGTCCTCCTCCTCCAGGAGGAACTCGGCGGTCACCCCTATGGAGGTCAGAGGGGTCTGGAACTCGTGGCTAGCATCGGCTATAAAGTTTCTCCTGGCCATATCCAGGCTATGCTCCTCGGTGAGGTCCTGAAGGACCAGCAGAATCCCCGACTCTATAGGCTTTGCTGTGGCCCCTATGAATATAGACCTCTCCGGTATATCCATAGACAGGGAACGACAGCCTCCCTGGGCGGCCTCCTCTATGAGGGGATGGAGTCTGCCGGGCAGAAGCACCCCTGAGTGGAGCCCTAATAGGTCTCTGGCGTAGTCGTTCGCTATCCTGACCGACCTCTTGCCGTCCAGGAGGATCAGCCCTACAGGCATGGAGGAAATGATGGTCTCCAGGTCTCCCCTCTCCTGCCGGAGCTCGTCTATGGACCGGTGTATCCGTCTGGACATATCGTCCAAGGCTCCCGAGAGCCTCTGAAGCTCCTGGTCCTTCATTATGGGGAAAGGGACGTCCTGCCCCGAGGCTATCTTTCCTGCGACGGAGACGATTCGGTCAAGAGGTCTAAGCAACCTTCGTATCAGTACATGGGTCAAAGACAGGGCCACCAGGGCGGTTATAACCAGGAGGGCCATAAGCCCCATGAGGGCCTCCTTTATGGCCTGATCAAGGGCGGAAAGCCTGTACGACAGCCGAACGACCATCGGATCGTCCCCTACGGACAGGGTCTGAGCGGCGTAGACCATAGTCGTCTCCAGGCTTCGGCTGTACCGTATCTCCGAGCCCCTCCCAGAGGACAACGCCGCCGCTATCTCCGGCCTGTCTCTGTGGTTGTCCATGGCCTGAGGAGCTCTCTCGGTGTCCGCCAGAACCGATCCTGACGGGGATATCAATGTTATGCGACACTCTAAATCCTTCGCCAGATCGGAGAGGAGCTCGTCGGTCACCGCCTTGGATCTCATCTCCTTGCTCAATATCCTCACCACCAGCGACGCCTGTCGAATAGTCTCCTTCTCCGCCTCGGCGGTTATGTGCTCTCTCATCATAGTGCTTATGGGAAACCAGCAACCTACAAAGGCGAGTACCACAACCGTGGTCACCGCCAGGAGGATCTTGCCCTTAAGGGTTTTCATGGTGCTCCTCCACTGTCAGTCTGTATCCTCGGCCCCTTAGGGCGGTTATAGCGGGAGCCCTGTCGTCTGCCGCCTGGGTCAGCTTCTTCCTCAGCCTGGATATATGGACGTCCACGGTCCTGGTATCGCCGCCGTAGACCCCCCAGATCAGCGAAAGCAGCCTCTCCCTGGGGACCACCTGTCCTGGCCTCTCCGCCAGAATCCTAAGAAGCTTGTACTCCGTCAAGCTAAGGCTCAGTTCCTCTCCGGCAAGTCGGGCCATCTGTCCCTCCAGGTCTATCTCCAGCTCCCCTACCGACAGAGTCGGCTCGGTCTGGACCATCTGGGTCCGCCGGATGAGCGACTTGACCCGGGCAACCAGCTCCACCAGGGAAAAGGGCTTCTTTATATAATCGTCCGCCCCGAGGCCCAGGCCCTGGACCAGATCTCTCTCGTCCCTCCTGGCGGTCATCATGATTATGGGAAGGCCTTTGCTCTCCGGTGCCGATCGGATCCTTCGGCACACCTCCCAGCCGTCCATGCCGGGCAACATAAGGTCCAGCAGGACCAGGTCCGGCAGGACTGGGTAGAGCATATCCAGGGCGTCGTCGCCGTTGTCCACCGTGGACACCTCAAAACCGTGCCGTCTCAGCGCCTGGGAAACCACGTTAACTATTGAACTCTCGTCCTCTACAATAAGGATCCTCTTGCCCTGCATGGTCAAAGGGATCCCTCCTGTTTAGGTCTCCTGTATTTACTGGCCCTGACGGTCTCGCCGGTGCAGATATAGACCACCCGCTCGGCCATGTTGGTAACCCTGTCTCCTGAGCGTTCCAGCGTCCTGGCGACGGTCAGAAGCTTTGTCGCCTGCTCTATCCTTTCGGGCTTGGCCATCATGAGGAAAAGAAGCTCCCGGAGTA
Source organism: Dethiosulfovibrio salsuginis (assembly GCF_900177735.1). Lineage (NCBI taxonomy): Bacteria > Thermotogati > Synergistota > Synergistia > Synergistales > Dethiosulfovibrionaceae > Dethiosulfovibrio > Dethiosulfovibrio salsuginis. Next base: position 24,753 of record NZ_FXBB01000018.1, read on the forward strand.
TCTGGGTCTCCATATCGTCCATTTCGTCGTCCATGGGAAAAACCGCCATGGCTGTCTCGGAGTTGCAGCTATCGAATGCCTCCATGCACCGGTCCAGCATCTGGCAGAAAGCCTGGGCCATTCTGGGGATATCCACCAGAGGCTTTATAGGCAGCTGGTCCGATAGCTCCAGGGCCACCTTGGCGATATTGTCGCCGTAGTCCCCTATCCTCTCCATATCCACCGCCATATGCATGATGGACAGCACCGTCCTGAGGTCCTCCCCCATAGGCTGGAACCGGGCGAGAAACTGGAGACACCTCTGGTCTATGGCTCCCGCTAGATCGTCCATCTCGTCGTCTTTCTGTATGACCTCCCTAGCCGCCTCTACATCTCTCTCCTTGAGGGCCCACACCGACCGGTTTATGGACTCTCTCGCCAGGGCCGCCAGATAAAGGGTCTCCCTCTTGAGAGCCCCGAGCTCCTCCTCTATGTGGCTTCTGGAATCTATGGTCATCATCATCGCAAAGAGCCTCCCCTAAGGGCTAGCCGAACCGCCCTGTAATGTAATCGCCGGTCTTTTTGTTCTCCGGCGAGGTGAAAATCACGTCCGTAGGGCCGAACTCGATAAGATCTCCCATGAGGAAAAACGCCGTATGGTCGGAGATCCTGGCGGCCTGCTGCATATTGTGGGTGACTATGACCACCGTGTACCTCTCCCTCAGCTGGCGGCAAAGCTCCTCTATCTTGGCGGTGGCCATAGGGTCCAGCGCCGAGGTCGGCTCGTCCATGAGGACCACCTCCGGCTCGGTGGCTATAGTCCTGGCGATACACAGCCTCTGCTGCTGCCCACCGGACAGGCCGCTGGCGGGAGAGTGAAGCTTCTCTTTTACCTCGTCCCAAAGGGCAGCCCCTCTGAGACTGGATTCTACCACTCCGTCCAGCCTGTTTCTGTCCTTTATACCGTGTATCCTCGGTCCGAAGGCCACGTTATCGTAGATGGACATAGGAAAGGGGTTGGGCTTTTGAAAGACCATCCCCACTTTCTTCCTCAACTCTATCACGTCGGTGCCGGAAGAGTATATATCCTTTCCGTCTATCTCCACCGAACCGGATATAGACGCCGAGGGGATAAAGTCGTTCATCCGGTTAAGACACCGTAAAAAAGTGCTCTTGCCACAGCCGGAGGGACCTATAAAGGCGGTTACCGAGTGGGATTTTATGTCCATAGACACATCCTTCAAGGTGTGGGCCGTGCCGTAGTTCAGGTTAAGTCCTGTCACCTTTATGGCTGTTTTGTCCTTTGCCATACCTCAAAACCTCCCAATCACGTTCTCTTCCGGCGTAGCCGGGCTCTTGTCACTATGCCTACGGAGCTGACCCCCATTACCACCGCCAGAAGGACCAGCACAGTGCCGTACTGGATGGGCCTGGTCTGCTCTATATGGGTTCCTGCGGTAGCCAGTACCATTATGTGATAGGGCAGGGCCATGACCTCTTGAAACAGGCTATTAGCCACGTTAGGGGCGAAAAAGGCCGCACCGGTGAATATTATAGGGGCGGTCTCCCCTGCTACCCGTCCGACGCTCAGGATCGCCCCGGTGAGAATGGTAGGCAGTGCGGCGGGGAGGACGACCTTTCTCACCGTCTGCCACTTGCCCGCTCCCAGGGCGTAGGAGGCCAGCCTGAAATCCTGGGGAACCGCCAAAAGGGCGGTCTCCGACGCGGTTATTATAAGAGGCAGGGACAGACATCCTAGAGTCAGCCCCGCCGACAGGAGACAGGAGCCGAACTGGAGGAATATGACGAACAGAGACAGGCCAAAAAGGCCGTAGACCACCGACGGAACCCCCGCTAAGCACCGGACACACAGCCTGAGCAAGGTGGTGAAGATCCCAGGAGAAGCGTACTCGGCGAAGTATATCCCTGTGGCTATGCCCACAGGAAGGGCGAAGGCCATGGACACCAGGACGAGCTGAAAGGTCCCTATGATCGGGGTGCTGATCCCTCCTTTTGTCATGCTGTCCCTAGGGGGCTGGGTCAAAAACTCCCAGCTTATGGCCTCCCAACCGTGGGCGACGACGTAGGCCAGCACCGACATCAGCACCACCACCAGCCCTGTCGCCGCGATCCACAGGACCGCCGAGGCTATCAGATCGACGTTCTTCCGGCTCAAGCCATCCACCTCTCTTTCCCCTTCTTCTCTATCCACATGGACAGGAGGTTTATCCCTAAAGTCATCAGCAGAAGGATCAGCCCGGCGAAGAACAAAGCGTGGTAGTGGGTGGATCCCACAGGGGTCTCCCCCATCTCCGCCGCTATGGCCGATGTCAGAGGCCTGACAGGGTCGAAGATAGACAGGGGCACCAGCGCCGCCCCTCCCGCCGCCATCAGGACGACCATAGTCTCCCCAAGGGCTCTCATTATCCCAAGCAGAGATGCGCTCAGAAGGCCGGGCAGGGCGGCGGGAAAGACCACCTTCCTTATGGTCTCCCACCTGGTCGCCCCTAAGGCGAAGGACGCGTCCCTCATCTCCCTGGGGACAGCCTGAAAGCTCTCCTCCGCCAGGGATGCCACTATAGGGACTATCATCGCTCCCATTAGCACCGAGGCGTTAAGAAGGTTCAGCCCCGACAGGAGGTCGAACCTCTCCTGAAGCCAGGGGGCCAGAACCACCATGCCCAGAAACCCCAGCACTATGGAAGGAAGAAAACCTAAAAGCTCTAAGGCGGGCTTAAGTATCTCCTGAACCCTGGCGGGGGCCACCTCGGACAGAAACACCGCTATTGCGATGCTCACCGGTATCGCTATAAAGGCGGACAGAACGGTTACTGAAAGGGATCCCACTATCAGAGGAGCCATTCCAAGAGCTGGCGGTTCCTCGGTAGGGTACCAGTCGAACCCCAGAACCAACTCCCTCAGGGATATCTCCCGAAGTGCGGGAATCCCTTCCTGGAGCAGAAAGTAAAGGAGGAATATCATTATAACCAGGCTCATACTGGCGATGGCCGTTATGACCGCTCCTGGGGTCTTCTCGTTCATCTCTAGGCCTCTCTTTCGATATAGAATAAGGCCTGTCACCGAAGGCGACAGGCCCGGGGGGGAACCTATCCTATCTCAGGGGGATGTATCCGGTTTTGCCGACGATCTCCTGACCGGCGTCGCTGAGGACGAAGTTTATGAACTTAAGGGCGTTGCCTTCAGGCCAGCCTCTGGTGAACATGTAGAGATACCGGGAGACGGGGAACTGGCCGTCTAAAACGGTCTTCATATTGCCCTCAATGCCCTCGACGGACAGGGTCTTGACCGAATCGTCGACGTAGCCTACCCCGATATAACCCAGTGCCAGCTTGTTTTTAGCTACAGTCTGGACCATAGCTCCGTTGGAGGCCACGACCAGAGCCCTTGGGGTCACCCTCTCTTTGTGCATGACCTTCTCGTCCCAAACCTCGTAGGTGCCCGAACTGGTGTCCCTGCCTACGACGGCGATTCTGGCGTTCTCGCCTCCGACCTCTTTCCAGTTGGTGATCTCACCTTTGTAGATCTTGCAAAGCTGGTCGATAGAGATATCCTTAACGGGGTTAGAGGGATGGACTACCGGGAGAAGGGCGTCCATAGCCACGGCGAAAGGAACGGGATAAGCTCCATTTTCAACAGCCGCCTTGACCTCGCTGTTTTTTATGAACCTAGAGGCGTTGGCCACGTCGGTGGTTCCGTCGATAATGGCCTTTATGCCGTTGCCGCTTCCTCCGCCGGACACCGTCACCGATACATCGGGATTTGCCTCCATAAACTTCTCCGCCGCCGACTGGGCTATAGGAAGCACCGTTGTGGAACCGTTAAGCACCAGGTTGTTCGCAAAAGCCGAACCTGTCAGTGACAAAGTAGCCGCGATCGCCATAGCAATAGCTGATTTTCTCATTCTTAATCCTCCTGTTAGGTCTAAAGATAGGTCGTCCCTCGTTACAGGGAAAGTATAGACCGTCTAGGTAACGGAGTTGTGTAGCTAAGGTAACGACAACGTAACATCTCGTGTCCCGTCTTGGGCATATTGGCCCTTTCCCGCTGTTCCCTTTGGCTCTATACTCAAAGAGGCATATAGAGTATCGAGGGGGGAGTACTTTGTCACAGAACGTTCATTCCGATCTACTGTTCCAGTCGCCCGTTCCTATAGTGGTCCTAAAGGGATCTCTGGAGATAGAGCTGGTCAACGAGGCCTTCCTCCGCATGTCCGGCTTTGCCGAATCCGATCTCCTAGGAGCGAGGCCCCCTTTTCCATGGTGGGAGGACGAAGCCGTTGCACCTACCGTTGAGGAGATAAAGGGACTTTACAGACTAGGTATAAAACGGCTGGAGCGGCGATACAGGACCAAAGGTAGAGACCCCTTTTGGGTGGAGCTCACCGTATCCCCTATCAGGAGGGATGGAGAGATAGTTTCCTATCTAATCTCCATGGTGGACATAGGGGATCGTTGGAGCGAAAGGGAAGAGGAGGATCCCCTTGCAGCCAGGACCGAGGCCCTGGAGCAGGCCTACGCCGCCCTTCAACAGGAGCTGGCGGAAAGGATAGAGTGGGAGGAAAAACTGGAGAGAGAGGTCCGCTCCAGAACCGAAGAGCTGGACATGAGCAAACGGTTCTGGGAGCAGCTTTTTCAGCAGTCCCCGGAGGGCATAGCCTTTCTGGACGGAGAGGACAGGATCATCCAGGTCAACAAATCCTTCTGCAAAATGTTCGGCTGCGACTGCCAGGATGTAAAAGGGGCATTTATAAATACCTTGGTGGGAAACTCCCCTGGTGTGCAGATGGACGCAGAGAGAATGACCAAAAAGCTCTTCAGCGGCGAATCCTTCGTCTACGATACGTACAGGACCAAGCAGGACGGCTCCCTTATCCCCGTCTCCATCCACGCCTCCCCATTCCGTTTTGGCGGTGAGACCTTCGCCTACTGCGGATATAGGGACATATCGGACAGAAAAAAGACCGAGGAAAGGCTTAGGTACCACTCGAGCCTTCAGAACCTCCTGGCCCGGGTATCCTATCGATTCGTGGTGCCCTCGGAGGAGATAGACTCCCTCATAACCCGTTCCCTTGAGGACTTCGGACGGTTCTTCCAGGCGGACCTGTGCAGGCTTATCCAGTTTGATGGAACGGGCAAGGTGATTCGTTCCCTGGGCTGGCACGACGGCGACCCTTCAGAAGGGTCACTGGAGTTCGAGAGGCTCGCCCGGGGGATCTCGCCGAAAGACATCCCCTGGCTGTGGAGCAGGCTGAAAGAGGACGACGTAGTGGTCGTAAACGTCTCCGACGCCCTACCTCAGCAGGCCATACTGGAAAAACAGATAATGGAAGCTTCCGGTGCGGATAACTTCCTGTTCTATCCCCTCATACTCCGAGGGGAGCTGTCTGGCCTTATCGGTCTCGGCAGATCGTCGAGGCTTGGAGACAGGTCGGAGGGGATGTCCGACTTTTACGTGTTCTCCAGCATAATATCCGCTGCCCTTGAGAGACAGGAAGGGGAAAAAAACTTAAAGGCTAACTACCTCACGATCCAGGACACCTTTGAAAGCAGCATAAAGACCATGGGGGAGATGCTGGCCGCCAGAGACCCCTACACCGCCAGACATCAGAAAAACGTCTCCAGGCTGGCGAACCTGATAGCCGCAAGGCTAGGGATGGACGACGATTTCCGAAAGGGACTCAAGATATCCGCCCTGGTCCACGACATAGGCAAGATAAGGGTCCCCACGGAGATATTGAACAAGCCGGGCCTCCTGTCGTCTCTGGAGTTCGACATGATAAAAGAGCATCCCCAGATAGGGGAGGAAATACTGTCCAACATCCGGTTTCCATGGCCGGTGGCCACCATAGTCGCCCAGCACCACGAGAGGATCGACGGATCGGGCTACCCGGGAAGAATATCGGGAAAGGACATCCTCCCTCAGGCTAAGGTCCTTGCTGTGGCCGACGTGGTGGAGGCCATGACCTCCCACAGGCCCTACAGACCGGGCCTGGGCCTGGTGGCGGCTCTAGAGGAAATAGCCAGAGGAAAGGGCTCCCTCTACGACCCCGCCGCGGTGGACGCCTGTATGGGCCTCCTCAGGACCAGGGAAAACCTGGACTTTCTCGTCGATTGACCAAAACCCGTCGGAACGGTCTCTCCGAGGATCAGCGTTTTTAGATGTTTCATTAAGAGGGATCGACAGCCCGTCCGTCAGGACAGGCTGTCGATCCCTCTGTGGCGACTACCACAGAAAGCGGGTTTTTTGATGATCGGGAAAAGATTTCTAGCCATCTCTGTGGCTTTACTAGCCCTTCTAACCCTGCCCTCCCTCTCCTGGGGGGAGGCGAAATACGTCTTTTTCATGATAGGCGACGGAATGTCCACCGCCCAGAGGGAGGCCGCCTCCCTCTACCTGGGGAGTCCCACCGCAATGGACTCTATGGCGGTGAGAGGAACCGCCACGACCCACTGCCTGGACTCGTCCATAACCGACTCGGCGGCGGCGGGAACGGCGCTGGCCACCGGGCGAAAGACCAACTCCAAGGTCGTCTCCATGGACCCGTCGGGGACAAAGCCCTACGAGACAATAGCAGAGAAAGCCTCTAAAAAAGGCATGAAGGTAGGGATAGTCTCGTCCATTTCCTTAGACAGCGCCACTCCCGCCTGCTTCTACGCCCACCAAAAGAACAGAAAGGACTACTACGATATAGCGGTCCAGATACCTAAAAGCGGCTTTCACTACTTTGCCGGAGGGGGTTTCGTCAGGCCCAGAGGATTAAAAGGCGTCAGGCCCGACGTCGTCGGGATCATAGAGCGAGGGGGGTATCGTTACGTCCGGTCTCTGGAGGGTTTTAGGGCTCTCTCCAAAGACGACCTGCCTCTGGTGGCGGTAACCCCGATCCTGACCGGCGGTGCCTCAATGGCCTTCGACATAGACCGACGAGAGGGAGGCCCCTCCCTTGCGGAACTCACCGCCAAGGGAATAGAGCTCCTCGACGGCCCGGAGGGATTCTTCCTGATGGTCGAGGGAGGAAAGATCGACTGGGCCTGTCACGCCAACGACGGAGCCACCGCCGTCTTTGACACCCTGGCCTTCGACCAGGCGGTCCAGGTTGCCCTGGAGTTTCAGAGGACCAGGCCCGATACCCTGGTGGTTGTGACAGGAGACCACGAGACCGGAGGTATGTCCTTAGAGCTGGCGAAAAAGGACCGAGAGAGGTTTGTCAGTGTAATAGATAGGCAGAGGATCTCCTACGAGGCCTTCGACGAGATAACCCTCTCCTACCGGCGATCTACCGCCGGAAAAGGCTCTCTGGAAAAGCTCCTCCCTCGGATAGAAAAGGCCTTCGGCATATCCTGGCAGGAACTATCGACGGTGGAGAAGGAGTCCATCAAAAAGGCCTTTGTGGAATCGATGAAAGAGCCGAAGGACAGGACCAAGGGAAAGGATTTCTCCCGGCTCTACGGCTGGCACGACCCCCTCTCGGTCTCCCTGACCGGTATAATAGGGGCCAGAGGGGGAATCTCCTGGACCACCTTCGGCCACACCGGCCAACCGGTTCCCGTAACCGCAGAGGGAGAGGGCCAGGACCTGTTCTCCGGATCCTACGACAACACCGACATACCAAAAAAGATCCTGACCGCCATGGGGATGGAGCACAGGAACAGGTAGGCAGAAAGGACTGAAGAGGCTCTAAAAACGCTGGGCCTCTGGGAGACCGTTCCGCCTACGCCTGAGAAAGGGCGCCAGCGGAACGATCTCTCCGAGGGGAATGAAACGTGAGTTTTCAGAGATGCCACTTTTGAGACCTACCGCTCAGGTCGCCCTCTGACCCTTCGAGGTAGAGGGCTATCGTACACCTGATTTCGACGGCCGATCCGTAGTGCCACTATCACAAGACGCCTATCTTCGACGTCGCAGATCACACGAACATCGCCTATGCGGTACCGCCAATATCCTCGGAACTGTCCCGTCAAGGCTCGGCCTCGGTCACGGGGGGTCTCCAGCGTCAGAAGATCGTCCAGATAGCGGCCCACACGTTTGCGATCCTCGGTGGACAGGGCTAGAAGCTCCTTTTCCGCCTTTGACGATAGTTCAATCGTCCAAGCCAAGACGAAGCCTCACGTCCTCCCACTTATGGGTCTTAAAGTCATCGGCCGCCCAATCTTTGTACGCTGCATCGGCGACCTCAAGGTCTTCGAGGTCCTCAAGATACTGGATCAGTCCCTCACGGACATAAAAACTTTTGCTCCTGCCTTCACGGATCGCCCGCTCGGAAAGAACACGGTTTAGGTCTTCATCGAGTTTTACGGTGAGCACGGTTTTCATTTTGACTCCCCCTCTCTTCGTATTCTTGGTAATACCAATCATACCACGACAACCTACCTTTACAAAGGGCCGAGCATTTCCTCTAGGAAATCAGCCTCTTAGCCACGGTTATAAGGCCGCCTACTGCCACTATCGCCGCTCCTGCGGTCAGGTCGAAGGCTACGGAGATCCATAGGCCGGAAAGGCAGAAAAACAGCGACGCCAACACCGACAGAGCCATCATCGAGGCCAAGGAGCGACAGCTTTTCTCCACCAGCGCCGACGGCATGGTGAAAAGGGCTATGACCATAATCAGCCCAACGACCCTTATAACCGCCACCACCGCCAGTGACGTGAGGAGGGATATAGTCAGATCTATAAAACCAACCGGAACCCCCTTGGTCCTGGCGAAGGTGCGGTCGAACAAAAAGGCCTCAACCGGGCGGAAGCCCAAAGTCACAAGGCCTAAAGAGCCCAGAGCCAACGCCGCCATTATGGCGATATCCCCGGAGGACACCGTTAAAATGCTGCCGAAAAGGTAGCTGGTGAGCTCCGTCCCGTATCCCGGAGTCAGGTCGGTAAAGATGACCCCCGTCGCCATCCCAACCGCCCAGATCATGCCCATGACCGTGTCGGACCTGTTAGGGGCCTTCCTCTCCATCCAGGTCGCCATGGCCGCCAAAAGCACCGCCGCACCGTAGACCCCCGCCCTGGGAGGCCAGCCCATAAACCAGGCCAGGCCCAGCCCACCGTAGGCCCCGTGGGCTATCCCCCCGGTGGTCATCACCGATCTCTTTATGACCGATATAGGCCCCAGTACGCCGCAGATAACGCTCACCAGGAGCGCCGCCACCAGGGCCCTCCGCATAAAATCATACTGTAAAAGCTCTATCATGAGTGATCCCCCAATACCCTGTGAGGCAGTCCGTGGCCTATTACCTCCACTGGACAGGAGCAGCTCGCCCTTCGGAAAAGCTCCTCGGTCAGCTCCCCCTTATTGTGGTAATAGATACCCCTGTCCACACAGGCCACCGCCGTGGCGCAGGCGGGTATTATGGAATAGTCGTGGCTTACCACCACCACCGTCTTGCTGGCCGCCGCCTCCTTGAGACACCGAAAAACCGACTGTCTCGACTCGGGATCCACGCTGGCGAAGGGCTCGTCCAGAAGCAGAAGGTCGGGATCTCCCGCCAGGGCCCTGGCTATTAGGGCCCTCTGTCTCTGGCCCTGGGACAGATCCCTCATGGGATTTTTCCTTATGCTAGCTAAGTCCATGGCCTCTATGGCCCGGTCCACCGATTTTCCGTTGGCCTTAGGGTTGCCCATGGTCCCCATGGACACCACTCGCTCCACCGTAACGGGCATGGCGAGGCCCTGGCCGACGTCCTGGGGCACGTAGCCTATGGACCTCGACTTGCCTGGGGCCTCTCCCAGGACCTTTATATCCCCTTGAGAGGGGGACAATAGCCCCAGAGACAGCTTCAGAAGGGTGGACTTGCCGCCGCCGTTTGGCCCTATGATCACCAGGAACTCCCCTTTAGGAACGGAAAAGGAGGCTCGATCGAAGATCGAGCCTCTGTCGTATCCGAAGGAGACCTGGTTAAACTCCAGGGCGCTCAAAAGGACGCCCCCAAAGCCTCCGCCGCCTTTATCAGGTTGTCCCGCCAGTCCTCCGCCAAAGGGTTCAGAGGGACCACCTGGCCCTCTATTGACTTGGCTATGGCCTCTGCGGCGGCGGTGGAGAACTGGGGCTGGACGAAAACCGTCTTTATGCCTAGGACCTTGGCCCTTTCCACCAACTTGGCCAGCTCCGCAGGCTTAGGCTCCTTACCCTCAACCTCCACGGCTATCTGCTCCAGACCGTAATCGTGGGCGAAATATCCCCAGGAGGGATGGAACACCATAAAGGCCTTGCCCCTGGAGCCTGAAAGTAGCTCCGCCAGCTCCGAATCCAGAGACCCCAGCTCCGCCACGAAGGCGGCGTAGTTCTCCATGTAGACCGCACGATTTTTCGGGTCCAGCTCCGATAGGCCGGTGGCTATGGTCCTGGCCTGGATCATCACCGCCGACGGAGAAAGCCACACGTGGGGATCGTAACCTTGATCGTGTTGATGCCCCTGTCCGTCGTGGTCGTGGCCCTTTATGGGCCTGAGCTTGACGTTATCGTGGGTCGGGATCTCCTTCAGGTTGGGAAGGGCGGACAACATCCTGTCCTTCTGTGCCCTCTCGAAGGGAACCCCTATGGTGAACCACAAAGAGCAACTGGCAAGCTCCCCCATCTGGGAGGGCTTAGGCTCGTAGGTCGCCGGGCTGGCCCCCTCGGGAACCACGGTGACGACGCTTACGGCATCTCCTGCGATCTTCTCCACAAAATATCTCTGAGGAACGACGCTGACCGCCACTTTGGTCTCCGCAAAGGCGGAGGTGGTCAGGATCAGCGCAAACAAGGTCAATAAAGCTATCTTTTTCATTTTAACCTCCTGTTATTGAGAGCGATTTTCAGGTCGAATTATACGATCAACCTAACTTTTTTTCAAGCCCCCGGAAAACCACACTCTTTCGAGGGACAATCTCTCCCTCTCCACAACCTTGGCCACCAGCTGGTAGAGGTCGGGGGAGCAGTCTATAGGCATCGCCACGCCGTAGTTCTCTCTGTCCATCTGGGCCCCCACCATCACCAGATCGGGGTTTTTAGCCCGCCTCTGGAGGTATACCGGTGTCTCGACCACCGCTCCATTCACCCTGCCCGACTCCACCGCCTGAAAAATATCCTCCCAGCCGTCGAAGAGGGCTATAGAACTTCCTGGGAATGCCTTCCTGGCCAGGGTCTCCCCTGTCAGACCGCCGTAGACCCCTATGGACCTGCCCTTCATATCCCTAAGATGGCGGTATCCTTTGCCCGATAGGGCTACGGCACACTGGCCGCTGGCGAAGGACACAGGGGAGAACAGCACTACCTCGCTTCTCTCTGCGGTCTTTGTCACCGCCGAGGCCATCATGTGAATACCCTCGCCCCACAGGCCTTTGTTTAGAATCCCCGACCGAGTTCCAGGCTCATCGCTACCTCCTGGCACGGGAACTATCTTAAGGGGAACCCCTATATCCTTTGCGATAGCCTTGGAGAGGTCCACCTCAAAGCCCTTGGGGTCGCCGTGAAGGTCGAAATGGAAAAGACCGTAGTCCGAGTCCAGCATGGCCACCTTTAAGGCTCCCTCCTGGACTATGGACTCAACCGACGGATCTCCCTCCTCGCCGGAGATAGCTCCCTTTTCCAGTCCCAGTGCCACTGGGCCGAGCACCGATGATCTTCGCTCCAGACAATCCATGACCAGGCCCTGTTCCCCAATTGCCGCCGCCAGAGAGTCCAGCCTTGTGGTCTCCTGGGATATGACCGTCGAGGTCTGCTGGAGGGAAGCCACGAAGCCCTCCATTCCGTCGGACTGGCTTTCCACCGCCTTGGTGGCCCTCTCCAGCCTTTCCTGGACCCCTGACAAACCCTCCACCATGGCCTCGAGGTTATTCCTGCTCTCCTTCGCTTGCTCCATGGCGGTGGTCACCGAACGATCGGCGTCGGATATCCTCTCCTGGCCGTTTTTAGCCAAAGCCCCTATGGACTGGGCAAGCTGGCCTATCTCTCTGGCCGCCTGAGACGATTCCTCCGCTAGCTTCCTTACCTCCTCGGCCACCACTGCGAAGCCCCTGCCGTGCTCTCCTGCCCTGGCTGCCTCTATCGCGGCGTTAAGGGCCAGCAGGTTGGTCTGGTCCGCTACTCCAGATATGACCCCCACGAACCGGCTTATATCGCCGCTCACCGACACCATCTTCTTTATGGATTCCCCTAAAGCCGCCGCAGTCTGGACGACTTGGTCGTTGGCGGTCTCGGTCCTCTGGGCCAGCTCCCTGTTGACCTCCGCTTTATCCCTCACAGATGAGCCACCCTGGGCTATTTCCTTCAAGAGGTCGGTGGACTGTCGGTGAAGCTTCCCTATCTCTCCAACCTCGTCGCTGAGGTTGCCGAGAATCCGGTCCAGCTCCGCCAGAGAACGGGCCATACCGTCGGCGTGGCCTCCAATTCCCTTCATCGAGCGAGATCCGTCGGATACAAGCACCTCCAGGTCCTCCGCCAGGGTCTGTCCTTTCTGGGCCAGGGGCCTGAGGCTCGGCCCGGTGGGAAGGGCCTTAAGCTCAGGCTCCTTATCTTTTTTCCCTTGGAGCAGAAAAGCCCCTGTTGCCGCGGTAGCTATGGCCGCCGCCGGAACGCTCCACCAGTTTGCCATCGCCGACCCTGCCGCAGCTGCCGCTCCCGCCACAACCCCTAAAGCCGCTCCCTTTGCCCATACTTGGTTCATTTTTTAGCCCTCCTGTTCCCTGTACTTCTCTATAGCCTCTTTGTTTCTCCTCTCCTGATATGAGTCGAAATCCCTTCTGACGTTGTCGTAGGGCTGGTCCATAAGGGGAGAGGAGAACAGAAAGTCCGCCGACGACATATTGCAGGCCATTGGAATGTTGTAGAGGGTGGCTATTCGTAAAAGGGCCTTTATGTCCGAGTCGTGAGGCTGGGAGTTAAGCGGGTCCCACAGAAACACGATGCCGTCCAACCTGTCGCAGGCTATCCTGGACCCCAACTGCTGGTCCCCTCCTAGTGGCCCCGACTTGAGCCTCTCCACGGGCAGGCCCAAAATCTTCTCCAGCAACGCTCCGGTGGTGCCGGTGGAGCATAGCACGTGTCTGGACAGGGCCTCTTTGTGTCTTATCGCCCACCGGATCAGATCGTTCTTCCTGCTGTCGTGGGCCACAAGGGCCAACCTCTTAACCGCGTCCATAAAAATCCCTCCCTCAGATGTTCTGGCACACTTCTATTAAGCTGTATATTGCCTCGTTAAGGCCTTAACTTCCGTGGGTTTTGGGCCCACGGAAAATGGTTCTTTTGAACCGTCTTTCACCATTCTACACGGAGTTTCCCAGAACAAAACTTTTCCGGTATAATCGGAACAGTCAGAACGAGATGGGGCGGGGAGCTATGAGGGGAATATCTATGTTACAGGAGGATTTCACATGAGTGTAAAGAGCGACATTTCCATAAGGAGACTGGACAGCTCCACCGTACCGGCGGTATGCGAGCTGTATCGATCCATATACGGAGAGGATTTCCCGATTCCCTGGGTGTACGATCCTGTGGAGCTGGAGAAGAGGGAAGAGGACGGCCGTCAGGCCACGCTACTTGCCTTTAAGGACGATCGTATAGTAGGTCAGGTTGCGGCGGTCAGATCCCCCTGGAACCCTAAGCTCTTCGAGCTAACAGGGCTTCTGGTGTTGCCTAGGTTCAGAGGACTGGGGATAGGGGGAATGCTGGCGTCCAACCTTATGTCTCAGCTGTTGCCTGAACTGGGCTGGGTCGCTCGCTACACCGAGAGCACCACAGCTCACGACATATCCCAGAGGGTGGACCTTAAGATGGGCCATCGTCACTGTGCACTGGCTCTAAATCTCCTACCTCCCTCGACCTACAGACACGACGATATCTTCATAGCCTCCGGTCGGGTCAGCTGCGTCATGGGATTTGCGGAAAAAGAGGACGACGCCTCGGCGGTATACCTTCCGTCGAGATACGCAGAGGTCTTAAAGGAACTGGCGGAGGGATTCTCCAGGGACTTCGTCGAGGACGACGGTGCTCCTGAGGGAAAAAGCTCTTTCGAGGTCTCAGCCTTCCCCGTCGCTGGCACCGCCTACGGGGCGGCACTGTCCCTAGGAGAGGGCTTTGGGGCGGATCTCAAAAAAGAGCTGGCTCCTTACGACTCCTTCCCCGCCACCATGCTTCAGCTTCCTCTGGTGAAGGGGATCGACCGAGCGGTGGAGGAGGCCTTCGCCCAGGGCTTCCGACTGGGGGGCTTTCTGCCTAGATGGTTCGAGAACTCCGACGGACTGCTTCTTCAGAGGACCGGACTGCCCAGATGGGACGAGATAAAGGCGGTCACCCCGAGAGGGCAGAGGCTTCTCGGCATCGTCAGGAAGGACAGGGAGACACTGCTTTGAACCCCCAGTCTCTGGAGGACCTTTTTACTCTCGCAGGAGACTGGGCCGGTTTGCCTCAGGACGTCTCTCTTGAGGACGTTCGGTGCCTCCAATGGATCTCCATAAAAGGGGACTATCTGGCCATAGGGCCTATGGTCACCTGGGGAAGGATAAGGGGCAGCGACCTGGTGCAAAAGCTGGCCCCTTCCCTGTTGGAGCTCTCCCAGGGCTTTGAACAGAACAGGACCCTGGGAGAGGAGCTGCTGAAGCCCTCTCCCCAGGGCCCTGGGGAAAAACTGATAAGCTTAGGCGCCAAAGTGGAGCTCCTGTCCAGCGGTTCGTCCAGGGAAACCGACCTGTCGTTCCCCTTACCTATAGCCGAAGGTGAGCTCCTCCGATCGGTGCTGATCCCTCTGGCCTAGCTGGCCTTTGAGTTCAGCCACACCGCGGAGATAACCACCACCAGCCCCGCCACCTTAGGGGCGGACACCGACTCGCCTAAAATCATAACCGCCAGGATCGTGGAAAACACGGGGATCAGGTTTATAAAAACCATGGTCCTGGCGGCTCCTATCCTCCTTATGGAGAACATCTGCAGAAAATAGCCGAAACAGGAGGCGAAAACCGCCATATAGGCCACCGACCACCAGGCGTCGGCGGAGGCCGCCCTGCCTATCTCGAGTACCGACCCCTCAAGAGGGCTCAAAAACCCCGTAACCACCGCACAGACCAAAAAGGTCCAGGTCACCAGCCCTACAGGGGAGCGGGACAGCCCCGACCGACGGCTCACCACCGAATAGACCGCCATGGACACCACCGCCCCAAACATAGTAACGTCTCCCCGGTTGAAGGACACCGATCCCAGGTGATGGACCTGTCCGTCGGTGACTATGACCACCACACCTAAAACCGCCAGTACCACCGCCCCGATCTGCTTAGCCCCCAGTCGCTCCGAGCCTATAACCGCCGCCAAAAAGGCGGTCACCAGAGGACTTGTGGCTGCTATCATAGAGGAATTTACGGCGGTAGTGTGTCTCAGTGCCTCGAAAAAAAACAGATGATACCCCACCATTCCGGTCAGGCCCAAAAACACCACCGCTGGCCAGTCCTTTTTAGGAAAACGCCACTCCGCCCTGGAGAGTATGGCCACAGGAACCATAATCGCCCCGGCGGCCAGAAACCTCAAAAAGGTCAAAGTCACCGGAGGGAACTCCCCTACCGACATCTTTCCCGCCACAAAAGCCCCTGCCCACAGCAAAGTCGCCGTGACCATAGGCCAGGATGCCCGCCATCCTCTGTATTCGTCGACCATCATATTATCTCAAACCTTTCTTGCTCTAGGTGATATCCCTGGAGGGCATCTCTAAAAACTCACCTTCGAGTCCCCTCGGAGAGACCGTCCCGCCTACGCCCTGTTTCGCCCAATCGTATACTCGACCTGCCTGTTTCGTACGAACCGCCTCGGAGGGCACGTCCTGTGCCCCCTCGGCTTGGGGCGACGTCCTGTCGCCCCATTCGACTACACGACGGCATGTCGATTATACGGGCTCAAATGGGCTCCGTCGGGACGGTCTCTCCGAGGGTCAGAGTTTTGAGAGGATCCCTAGAGCTTTGGATCCATCACTATTACACCACCTGAGCTACCCTGTCAACTCTCCATCAAAACAAAGACCTTTGACCTTTTCCCCCGGTACAGGTAAAATACAACAGTCTAGGCAGTTATCAGATCAGGGGAGGGGATTGGCATGTCGGTACCTATCAAAACAGACCACCTTGCCTCGGCGATCCTTCAGGAGATCACCGAAGGGGTCACCCTGACCGACGATCGGGGGACGATCCTGGAGGTAAACGACGCTTTCTCCGCCATAACAGGCTACTCTTCCGCCGAGGCTATAGGACAAAATCCGAGAATACTCAAATCCCACCATCACGACGACCAGTTCTACATATCCATGTGGGAGGACATAAGGTTCTCGGGCCGGTGGGCAGGGGAAATATGGAACAGAAGAAAAGACGGCGAAGTCTACCCCGAGTGGCTCTGCATAAGGAAGATTCCCGGCACCGACGGAAGGGACTACTTCCTGGCGGTCTTCTCCGACCTATCCCGGATGAGATCCAGGCTGGAGGGTCGGACCCTCCACAGGAGCCAGGACCCTCTCACGGGGCTGGCGGATCGGTTCGTCCTCATGGAGAGAATCGCCCTATCGGTGGACCAGGCCCGAAAGTCGGACACCTCCGTAGGCCTGCTGGTGGTCAACCTTGACCGGTTTAAAGACGTAAACGACGGCCTAGGCTACCTGGCAGGGGACAGGGTCCTCCGGGAGGTAGCGGTAAGGCTTAGAGCTCTTGCGGAGGATAACGAGCTGGTGGCTCGGGTAGGAAGCGACGAGTTCGCCTTAGTCGTCCCTCACGAAAAGGGCTCAGGCAGGGTAAACCTCCTGGTTCGATCTATCTGTCACCTTTTCAGACACCCTATCTCCGTAGGGGACATCAAAGTGGATCTCTCCGCTAGCGTAGGAATCAGCAACTATCCTGAGGACGCCTCCGACGGAGACGGCCTCATAAGAAACGCCGGGCTGGCCCTTCACAGGGTAAAGAGGGAGGCCCTAAGGGGAGGATACGCCCTCTTCACCGAGGAAATGGACCTAGAGGCCAGAAGGAGGTCCTCCCTCGAGCAGGACATACTCTCCGCCATGGAGAAAGGTGAGTTTTTCCTCCAGTATCAGCCTCAGGTAACCATGGGAGGCCGTTCGGTGGTCGGCGTCGAGGCCCTTCTCCGCTGGAGACGGCAGGGAGGGGAAATAGTTCCCCCGAACGAGTTCATACCTCTCGCCGAAGAGACTGGCACCATGGCCAGACTGGGACGCTGGATCCTTACGGATGCCTGCTCTCAGGGGGAGACATGGCGTAAGGCGGGGTACGACTTAAAGCTGTCGGTGAACATCTCGCCGGTCCAGATATACGGAGACGACCTCTTCCAGTCGGTCCAGTCGACCTTACAGGAGACCGGCTTTCCCGCCGAACGGCTGGTCCTGGAGATAACGGAAAACACCTTGAGAGACGACCGAGGCAGGCTGTCCTCGGTGTTTAGATCCCTGAGAGATCTAGGGGTAAAAGTGGCCATAGACGACTTCGGAACGGGCTACTCTTCCTTCGACTTCATAAGGAACTTCGCCTTCGACACCCTGAAAATAGACCGGTCCTTCGTGCTGGACCTGGAGAGATCGGCCAGAAACGCCGCGGTGGCCGACTCTATCATCCAGATGGCCCGAAACCTGGTCAAAGACGTGGTCATAGAGGGAGTGGAGACCGAGGGCCAGATAGGTCGAATCGGCAAAGAGCGACAGGACCTGGTGATCCAGGGCTTTTTCTATAGCCGCCCTCTGGACCCGCAGCTGATCCCTCCCTTCATAGAGTCCATAAAGGGACAGGAAGCCCAATAACTCAGGCTTCCTGTCTCCTCATCTTGGTAAATCCCGCCACGTCCAGCTCTGTTATAAGTATGGACAAAAATATCAGCCCACACCCCCACACCAGCCTAGACGTCATTGGCTCGCCGAGAAACGCTATTCCAACTATCAGGGCGAAGACCGACTCCATTATCATGAGCACACTGGCGTGGGTTGGCGAGGTCAGCTGCTGCGACTTTATCTGTAGAGAATAGGGAATCAAAGTGCAACCCACCACAAGATAGGCCATCCATCCCACCACCGCCGGAGACCAAAAGGTCGGAAGAGGCTCCCATATGAGCGCCGCAACGACGCAGGCCACAGCGCTCAGCGCCGTCTCTATCATGGTCAAGGTCAGGGCGTCCCTGTCCTGGGCCATCCTGTCTATTACCACTATCTGCACCGCAAAGGCCAATGCACAGCCCAGAGTGAGCATCTCTCCAAGGCCAAACCCCATCCCGGTTTCGTCTAAGGTGATAGCCCCCATCCCCACCAGACAGATGGCCGACGCCACGAAAGCCTTAAGACCTGGGTTTCTCCTGGACGCAGCCCAGGTTATAAAAGGGACCATCACCACATAGCAGGCGGTTATAAAGGCCGATTTTCCCGTCGTGGTGTACTGTATCCCTATCGTCTGTAGCGCCATAGCCACCAACAGCAGAAATCCTATGATCCCTCCGACCTTCAGGTCTCGCTTGCCCGTGTTATTCACCCTCTTAGGGGTTATGGCGGCTATCAGAATAAAACTGAAGGCGAACCTAAAGGTCAGCAGCCACAGAGGGCCCATATACTTCAGAACCTCCTTGGTGGCGGCGAAAGACACCCCCCACAGAAGGGCACAGGTAAGTATCCCCAGATCCCCCAAAATCATCTTTTTCTTGTCGTAAATTCTCTCGTTCATATCCCCAGGCCTAAAGGCCCTCACACCCTTTCTTCCATTATGGAACCCTCCTGACGACTCTATCATATATTCGTCTCAAGTGGTCATTTTTGCTCTAACCCTCTTCATCGGTTATGGCTTATACTCGTCCTATAGTACCTATACCTTTTGTAAAGATGGAGGTTTGCTTATGAAGCGAATGATCTGGGCAGGTAAAAAAGTGGCCCTGGTGGTGCTTATCCTCGTCGTCGGAGGATACGGAGCTATGGAGGTCCTCAGGTCCAGGCTTGGGGAAAAGGAAGAGGAGCCCGAGGTAGTTCGTCCTGTCAGGGCGGAGGTGCTGGGACACAGGGACCAGGGATTTAAAGGCATATATCAGGGGACAACCCAGGCGTCCAAGAGGGTGGATTTGTCCTTTAGGGTATCCGGCCCTCTCGTGGAGTTTCCGGTTCGAAAGGGGCAACAGGTCAAGACGGGCGACCTTCTAGCCAAGGTGGACCCCAGGGACTTCAAAAACCACCTGGACAGCGCCAACAGCCAGCTAAAACAGCTTGAGGCAAAACTGTCGGAGATGAAGTCCGGCGCCAGGGCCGAGGACGTCTCCTCCGCTCAGGCCGCTGTAAACGCCGCTCAGGCCCAATTCTCCGAGGCCGAGGCCAACTACAAGAGGTTTAAGTCCCTTATGGAGCAGGGAGCGGTGTCCCAGGTTCAGTACGAACAGTATCGTACCGCCTACAACGTGGCCCGTTCGTCCCTCCAGTCCGCCCAGGGCAACCTCCAAAAGGCCCGTTCTGGAGCCAGAAAGGAAGAGCTTCAGCAGCAACAGGCGGCCATAGACGCCCAGAGATCGGTGGTGGAGGCGGCCCAGTCGGCTCTATCCGACACTGAGCTGAAGGCCCCCTTCGACGGGGTTGTGGCGGACACCTTCGCCGACAATCACCAATTCGTCCAGGCCAAACAGTCCATACTGAGCCTTCAGGATCTGAGCAACATAGAGATGGTCGTCCACGTTCCCGACGGAGACGTGGTTCGAATGAGGGAAAAAGAGGTGGACAATCTCACCATGACCGCGACGCTGGACTCCATACCAGGTCGGGCCTTCCCGGTCACGCTCAAGGAGTTCTCCACCCAGGCGGACCCTAAGACCCAGACCTACCAGGCCACTATGACCATGGCCTATCCCGAGGGCATGACGGTTCTACCGGGCATGGCGGTCACAGTCACCGTGGACGTAACCCCAAAGGCCATTTTAGAGCATAAAGAGGACGAAGGATTCTCCGTCCCCTCCGACGCCATCTTCTCCGACGGAGCGGCCACCTACCTATGGCTCTTTGTCGACGGGAGGGTCAAAAAGGTCCCGGTAGCCCTAGGGGAGCTTGAGGGAGATAGGATCTCCGTAAAAGGCGAGCTCTCCCCAGGAGAGATAGTCGTAACCGCAGGGGTAAACT
Organism: Dethiosulfovibrio salsuginis; assembly: GCF_900177735.1. Lineage (NCBI taxonomy): Bacteria > Thermotogati > Synergistota > Synergistia > Synergistales > Dethiosulfovibrionaceae > Dethiosulfovibrio > Dethiosulfovibrio salsuginis. Next base: position 44,831 of record NZ_FXBB01000018.1, read on the forward strand.
TCCTACGGGAGGGACAGAAAGTCCGTCTCATGACGGATAACTAGAGGCTCGCCATGAACATAGCTCAGTTTTGTCTCAATAAAAAAGTAGTGGTCCTCTACCTGTCGGTGGTTATTGCCCTGGCCGGAATAGCCTCCTACTTCAAACTCGGAAAGCTTGAGGATCCCGACTTCACCATAAAGACCGCTGTGGTCTACACCGCCTACCCTGGGGCTACGGCGGAAGAGGTCGAGCAGGAAGTCTCGGACAAAATAGAGGAAGCCATCCAGAAGATGGGGGAGGTCAAAAGGGTAAAATCCCTCTCCAGAGCCGACGTGTCCATAATATACGTGGACATAAAGGACGAATACGTCGCCAAGGAACTTCCCCAGATATGGGACATCCTGAGGCGTAAGGTCAACGACGTCCAAAGCAGCCTGCCGCCTGGGGTCCAACCATCGGTGGTCAACGACGACTACGGCGACGTCTACGGCCAGTTCTTCGCCCTTGTGGGAGACGGCTACTCCTATCGGGAGCTCAAAGACCACGCCGACAAGCTCAAAAGAGAGCTTCTCCTTGTAAAGGGAGTCGCCAGCGTAGCCATAACCGGAGATCAGCCCGAGGGCATATACGTGGAGATATCCAGGGCCAGGGCGGCGTCTTTAGGCCTGTCCCCTAGCGATATTTACTCGGTGTTAAATCAGCAGAACGCCCTGTCTCCGGTGGCTAAGGTGGAGGTCGGAGACGACTATCTCAGGATAGACCCAACCGGAGCGATCAAATCGGTGGAGGAGATCGGCGACGTCATGATCGGGGGAGGTCCAGGCGGCGTCATAAGGCTTAAAGACGTGGCCACAATAGAGAGGCGATACGTCGACCCCCCGACCCTCCTAATGAGATACAACGGCCACCCAGCCCTGGGAATCGGTGTATCCACCGTAAACGGTGGTAACGTAGTCGACATGGGGCTGGCGGTGGACAAAAGGCTGAAAGAGCTGGTGGAGATAACCCCTGTAGGGATGGAGCTCGAACCTATCTACCTACAGGCCCAGGAGGTCACCAAGGCGGTAAACGGCTTCATCATCAACCTTGCCGAATCGCTGGTCATAGTCGTCGGAGTGCTGGTCGTCTTCATGGGAATGACGAGCGGCCTGCTTATAGGAGGCATACTCCTGCTGACCATCGCCGCCACCTTCGTCACCATGCTATTCGCTGGCATAACCATGCAGAGCGTCTCACTGGCCTCGCTGATCATAGCCCTAGGTATGTTGGTGGACAACGCAATAGTGGTCACAGAAGGGGTGCTCATAGGGGTCCAAAAGGGAGAGGGAGGGGCCAAAGCGGCGGTAAGAACCATCGCCGGAAACATATGGCCCCTCTTAGGAGCCACGATCATAGCCATAATGGCCTTCTCCGCCATAGGCCTCTCCCCTGACAGCACAGGGGAGTTCTGTAAAAGCCTCTTCCAGGTCGTCGGCATATCTCTCCTCTGGAGCTGGGTGCTGGCCATCACAGTGACCCCCCTCCTGGCGGTCATGGTGCTGAAGGACCCGGAAGGCGAGCCCGAAGATCCCTACAAGGGCAAGTTCTTTAAGGCCTACAGATCGGTCCTCCTCACCGCACTTAAAAACGCCAAACTGACTGCCGCAATAATGGCGGGATCGCTGGTTCTGGCGGTGTGGGGATTTCAGTTCGTCGATAAATCCTTCATGCCCCAGGACGCAGCTCCCAGGTTCACCGTAGACCTGTGGAGGGCATCGGGAGCGAGCATATACAGGACCTCCTCGGATATGGCTAAACTGGAAGCCTATCTCCTCAGCCGTCCCGACGTAGAGGCGGTTGCCTCCACCGTAGGAGGAGGAACCCTTCGGTTCACCTTAACCTACACCGCCGAGGACTCGGACCCAGCCTACGCCCAGGCGGTTGTAATACTCAAAGACTCCAACACCCTTATGGATGCCATGATAGGAGCGGAGGAGTTCGTCAGGGAAAACCTCCCTGGAGCCTCCGCCCAGGCCATTCGTTTCAGCAAAGGGGGAGGGAGCCAGGCCAAGGTCCAGGTCCGTTACCAGGGTCAAAACCCGGCGGTGCTTAGATCTTTAGGTGAACAGGCAATGGCGGTCCTCGCCTCGGACTACCAGTCTGGCTCCATAAGGACCGACTGGCAACAGATGGAAAAGGTCATACGGCCTATCGTAATGGAGAACCAAATGAGGAACTTCGGCCTATCAAGAGCGGAGATAAACCAGGCCCTCATGGTCAGCTACCAGGGCAGGCCGGTAGGGGTCTATAGGGAGGGAAACAGGCTGCTTAACATATACTCCCGCCTTCCAGATAGAGAAAGGGACGGAGTGGACAACCTGAGGACCGTCCAGGTATGGAGCCCCCTGACTGGCAAGATGGTTCCCCTGACCTCCCTGGTCTCCGGTGTCTCCACCGAGTTCGAGAACCCCATAATTCGCAGGCGAGACAGGGAGCGGACCCTCACGGTCATGGCGGACCCGGTCATAGGCGCTAACAGCACCGCCTATTTCGACAGGGTAAGGTCCAAAGTGGAGGCGATCCCCATCCCCCATGGCTACAAAATGGAATGGGGCGGAGAGTACGAAAGCAGCAAAGACGCCCAGGACGGCATAAAAAAGATGCTCCCCCTGAGCCTGGTGGTAATGCTATCCATCATAGTCATGCTCTTTAACTCCATGAAGCAGACCGCCATAATAGTCATATGTTTGCCTATGAACATAGTGGGGGTCACCGTGGGACTGCTGGTGTTTGGCAAATCCTTCAGCTTCATGGCCCTCCTCGGGGTGCTCAGCCTCATGGGGATGCTAATCAAAAACGCCATAGTCCTCATAGACCAGGTCAACCTCAACCAGGAGGCGGGGATGACTCCCTACGACGCGGTGGTCGACTCTGGTGTCAGCAGGCTAAGGCCCGTGGCCATGGCGGCGGGAACCACGGTGCTTGGGATGATCCCCCTTGTCACCGACGTCCTCTTCGGCTCCATGGCGGTGACCATAATGTGTGGCCTCACCTTCGCCACGGTGCTAACACTGGTGTTCGTGCCGGTTCTCTTCGTCCTGTTCTATGGGATAAAGGTGCCGGAGTAGTTTAGTTTGAGGCCAGGGCCGTCGGTGAATATACTCTGTGACTTAAGTCATGGCGTATATCTCGCAGACGGCTCTGGCCTTTTGTCTGATAAATGGTATTATAGAAGTGAGTGCCAATAGGCTGAGGGGCGTCTCTATGGGACGCTGGAGTGATGAAAGGAAGTGATGGGAGAAATGGCTAGTAGCTGGTTAAAAAGATGGGGCCTTCTGGCCCTTCTGGCGGTGGCTTCGGCCTTCCTGCTTGGAGGGTGCGACGTAGGAGGCAGCGACGATCCGGGACCGAAGCCCAAGCCTGTGACCTCCGGGCTGGTGACCGTATCGGGGCAGGTGAGCAACTCGGTGGGCAAGGAGATCAACGTGGCGGCGACAGGACGGGCCAGTGCCATGAGGGCTTCGAGCCTAAGTTCGGGGGCAGGCCTTGACGGAGTCTTGATTGTGGCCTCTATGAACGGCTGGGAGCTGGCAAGAACCACAACTACCGACGGAAATGGGTTCTACGGCTTCGACGTCCCCGTTCCTGAGGAGGGCGGCAGGCTGGTCCTTACCTTCAGCAAGAGTGGCAGGATAACCTATCAAAAGGCCATCAACGTTAAGCCCGGAGAGGTTCATCCCGTCCACGCGGTGCTCCTTGAGGTTACGTCCAAGCCTGTGAGCAAGGATCAAATTATCTCCACCGACCTCATAAGCATAAAAGCCCCAGGGACAGGTGAGATGACCCTGTTCGTCGGAGACCCGACCAGTTCCGACGGTGCGGCGGTTTTCCCAGGCGACTACATGGCCGCCAGGTCGAACAGCGACGACGTGCCCCTGGTGAGCATGGCCTTCTTCGAGGCCACCTTGACCAGCGGGGATACAAAGGTCGAAAAATTCGATCCGATCGAGGTGGCTTTGTTGCTTCCTCAGGATTATCAGAACGGGACTCTCATGAACCCCGATACAAACTCTCGCTACGTCTCGGGAGACTTCATCGAATGGTGGTCCTACGATAAAGACGATGCTAAATGGGTCCAGGAGGACGCGGTGAGCCCCGATCAGCCCGCTGATCCTCTGAGAAAGGCCTGGATTACCTCCGGTGATGTATCAAAAGGTCAGGATCCGGCAAAACTCTACGTTAACGCTATGGTAAACCACTTTAGCTGGTGGAACGCCGACTATCCTCAAGAATTTTCCTACTTCTGCGTTCAGGTAGTCGACGGCGACGGGAAGCCTTTAGTGGACGTACCGGTATTCTCCCAGGGAGTGACCTACAAAAACACATCCCAGCCCGTCAGGACCGACGAAAACGGCTGGGCCAGCGGAATAGTGGTCAAAAAGTCCACAGCGGATCCTAAGGATAAGAGGGAGAGGGCTCAGGTCTATGCTCTGGCAGGAAACGTCAAGTTCATGTACGACGTTATCTCCGCGGACGAGGGCGCTGTTGTGTCCGACGACATCTATACACCTTACGACGAGAAACAGTGTGAGAGAACCGATGGCAGACCTTCCATCAAGCTAACCAACGTTATTAAGGTCAGCTTTGAGGGAGAGATAAAGGGCAAAGTCTCCAACGAAGCGGGCAAAGCCCTGGCGGACATCAAGGTATTCTCCAGCGTGGGAGGAATGGTCCAGACCGACGCCTCCGGTGCCTACTCCTTCAAGGTCCCTGTTGGGGCTCCTGTGACGGTATACATAGCGGGAGTCGAGGGCAAGACCGTCACCGTTAAGGATAAGGCAACACCTGAAACGGTAAACTTCAACGTTCCCAACCAGGCCCCGGTGATAACAAAACTCGCCAGAGACCCTGAGGGACAGGTAAACGTCCTTGGATCGGTCAAGCTTTTCGGAGAGGCGGTTGACCCTGAAGGCGGTGTCCTTAACTATAGATGGAAGGCTACCGAAGGCACCCTGTCCGTCGCTACAGGATCTGAAACCATCTGGACAGCTCCTAACTCTCTGTCTGGAACGGCTCAGGTTACCTTCACAGCCACCGACTTGGAGGGTAAATCTACCTCTATGACGGTGCCTCTATCCTGGGGAACCCTGCCATTAGCAGGTCGACTCGTGGTAAATCTGGTGGATAAAGACGGCAAGCCCGTTCCCGGTGCTCTTGTCGTGCTTCACAGGGCCGACGATGCAAAATCGGTTGAGCGAACCATAACCACCAACGCACTGGGCAAAGCGGACTTTGGCAACATCGGAAGACCGACGGCTACCATCTCCTACGGCCTTGAAGGCAAGGTAGGGGATGTGAACAGAAAGGTTATCCGAACTGTGGAGGCCGTACCGGTAGCGGAACTCAAGATACTGGTGGATATTCTCGGTGACGACGAGACAGGGGCAACCTCTGAGGATCGTCTACAGACCATCGGCCTGTCGGTGAACTCAGCGGACCTAGGGGATCGATCCAGTGCCCAGATAAAACCTTTCACCGACGTTTGGCTGTATCAGTACTCGCCGTTCAAAGACGACGTAGCGGTTCTCAGGGAACACCTTCAGAGCGACGGCAAGATGACCCTGCTCTCGATAGTCCAGGAATGGGACGAGACGACCTCCGAGATCGGCCTAGCCAAGTGGGGAGTAATATACGACGTAACCCCGGTCTCCGGTGAGATGTACAACATGCCTCTGGACAGGACCCCGATCAACCTAGGTTGGTCCTCCAACGTCGACCTGACAGGACTATCCCTCTCGGCGGCCCGTAAAGGGGTAGAGTACACCCTTGCGGAGATGTGGAGCCACCACGGAACGGGCTTCTCCGCGGAGGAAATAAGGGCTCAGCAGAAGGCGGCTATGGAAAAGAAAGCCAAATCGGGAATCCTCAAAGTGGCCGATCTCGAAGCCGATATGTTCTACCAGTCCGCATCAGGCTTAAATGTCAACCCCGCATTGAGCACCGACATAACCGGCGTAGAAGAGGAAAAGAGACTGGGATCATCCAGGCCTTCGAGCCTTACGGCGAAACTGCCGGACTACCTCTTCTCCAAAGTCAGTCTGGACGTAGTTAGCTCCGACAGCGCTCCTACCAAGAGGACCGCTTCCTGGAGGTTGGAGACCACCGACGACATAGACATATTCATAGTCGGTATTAACGGCTACAGGTACACCACAGACGAGACATCCATTGTCAAATGGGAAGCGGCCATGGAAAAGGAAAAAGGCGATCGTACCTACACCTTCCCCCAGCTCCCCAAGGAGCTTGAGGTATGGCTGGAGGGCGTAAACCCGACCCTCTCCCTCTCTGTCGTCGACTTCGACAACGTGACAGGCTATCGGTCCCTCATGGACCTGGTCCTTAAAGGACAGAATCCCGAAAAGACCGCACTTAGAGAGATTAACGGAAACTGGCCATACTACAGTTGGTAAACAGCTAAAAACGAGCTGGCGGATATCCTCTCCGCCAGCTCGTTTTTTTCCTTGACCCGGACCGCCGTGAGTAGTATTTTGACTCATGGAGGCTCGCTGAGTGAGGAGTCTCCAAAAAAGGGGCGGGAAGTTTTATTCCCGAAAAAGGAATGGAGCGGTCTTAATGTTAGAATCTCTTATAACCTCTAAAACGAGGGTCAGGCTTCTCATGAAGCTGTTTTTGAATCCCGAATCGTCGGGCTACCTTAGGGAGCTCGCCGACGAGTTCGGCGAATCCACCAACTCGGTCAGGGTCGAGCTAAACCGCCTCGCCGAGGCGGGCCTTTTGGAGTCTGCACCGGAGGGCCGGACCAAAGTCTACAAGGCAAACAAGGGCCATCCGCTGTTTCCGGAGATACAGGGACTGGTCAGAAAGACCTTAGGCATAGACAGACTGGTCGAATCGGTGGTCACAAAGCTGGGAGAGGTAAGTCTCGCCTTCGTCACAGGAGACTACGCAAAAGGGGTAAACTCGGGCCTGATGGATCTGGTGCTGGTGGGCAAGATAGAGAAAGACTACCTCCAGGGCCTCATATCCCGGCTTGAGGAAGAGCTTAAGATCAAGATAAGATGGCTGGTCCTATCGGAAGGGGAGTTTCGGAAACTTAGGCCCAACTTCGAGAGCCAGGACTCGCTTGTGGTGTGGAAAAGGGAGGAATAAAAGTGGCACGAAAAAAAGCGGTGGTCACAGGAGGAGCGGGATTTATAGGATCCCACCTGTGTGAACACCTGATCGAACTGGGCTGGGCCGTCGACGTGGTGGATAACCTGTCCCTCTCCGACGGATCGAACATAAAGCATCTGGAGGGCAACGGCGTAAAGCTCCACGTCAAAAACGTAGAGGACCTGGACTTCATGTCCTCCATAGTCAAAGGCTGCGACGGACTGTTTCACCTCGCCGCCATGGTCTCGGTTCCCCTCTCTGTGGAGCGGCCCGCAGAATGCTACCGCACCAACCTCACAGCCTTCTCGGACCTGCTGGACGTCATAAGGTCTCGCCCGGTTCCGGTGGTCTACGCCAGCTCCGCCGCCATCTACGGCGAAGGCACCGACGACGGACCGAGACGGGAATCGGAGGTCCCTATGCCCCAGTCCCCCTACGGAGCCAGCAAAGCCATGGACGAACTGGCCGCCGCCGCCTCCTCCCGGTGCTACTCCATACCGACGGCGGGACTGAGGTTCTTCAACGTCTACGGTCCGAGACAGAACCCTAAAGGGGCCTACGCCTCGGTCATACCTCGCTTCGCCACCGCCATGCTGGAAGGCAAACCGGCCACCATATTCGGCGACGGAGAACAGACCAGAGACTTTATCTTCGTAAAAGACGTGGCTCGGGTCATGGTCAAAGCGGCGGAACAAAGTGCCCCATCGGTCCCCTCGGTGATGAACGTAGGCAGCGGCAGAAGAGAATCGGTCAGCGGCGTATATCGCATACTCTCCTCGATGGTTCAAAACCCCCTTCCGCCGGAGTTTCTGCCCGAGAGGATCGGAGACATAAAGCACAGCTTCGCCGACTTGACCAAACTGTCCGCCATAATCGACCTCTCCTCCTTCGTCGGACTGGAGGAAGGCATAGAGCGGACCCTGGCCTACTACGTAGGTGCAAAATAATGAACGTCGTCTTAGCCTTCGGCACCAGACCGGAAGCTATAAAAATGGCCCCGGTCTATCTGGCCCTCAAAGAAACCTCCTTAAACCCAAAAATCCTCCTCACAGGCCAGCACAGAGAACAGCTCTATCAGGCCATGGATCTGTTCTCCATCTCCGCCGAGGCAAACTTGGACGTAATGACCGACCGCCAGACCCTCCCGGATCTGGCGGCCAAAATCCTCCCCCAGGCCGCCAAAGCCCTGAGGGAGCTGAACGCCGACTACGTACTGGTCCACGGCGACACCTTAACCACCTTCGTCGTGGCCTGGGCCGCCTTCCTGGAGGGAATCCCTATAGGACACGTCGAGGCTGGCCTACGTTCGGGATCAATGGCCGAACCCTTTCCTGAAGAGGCCAACAGAGTTCTCACCGACGTCATAGCGGACCTCTACTTCCCCCCTACCGACGAATCCAGGGACAACCTCCTTCTGGAGGGCAAAGACATAAACAGGATAATCGTCACAGGCCAGACCGGCGTCGACGCCATACTGCACGCCGCCACAAAGGGAACCATGCCGGTGGAGGTCCCACAGGGCCATAAACTGGTCACCGTAACCCTGCATCGCCGAGAAAACTGGCCCGTTCTAGCAAAACTGGCCAAGGCGGTGGCCGAAATAGCCAGGCAGCACCGAGACCACCTCTTCGTCTACCCGGTCCACCTAAACCCAGTCGTCCGGGAGGCGGTCTATCCAGCTCTGGAGGGAGAGCCAAACGTAAAGCTCATAGAACCCCTGGACTACGGCTCCATGGCGGCCCTCCTCTGTGCCAGCGAACTCATCCTCACCGACTCAGGAGGCCTCCAGGAAGAGGGAGCCTCCCTGGCTGTTCCGGTTGCGGTGGCGAGAAACGTCACAGAGAGGCCCGAAGGGGTAAAAGCGGGCATCATAACCTTGGTGGGCAACGACCCAGAGCCCTTCAAGAAAAAGGTCCTGGCCCTCCTGAACGACGAAAAACGGCTCTCCCAGATGGCCTCCTCCCCCAACCCCTACGGAGACGGCAAGGCCTCCGTCCGGGTGGCGAAGGCGCTGGAGGAGCGGCTGTATCGGTGAAAGCATCGAGGAACTGGTTATAATCCTGCCCCTGGAGAAGGTCAAAGACATCTCGGAGAACCGGGAAGTATACGCCGCCGAACTGGAGAACTAAGACAGAGCCTGCCCAACCCTGGGCAGGCTCTGCGCTAGCTACACCTCAAGGATCTACCTGATTGGCTGAGCCGGTGTAGGATCTCTTCTATCCCTCGACCAATTTCCTCGCGGATTTTACATATTCAGAGAGAGAGCTTGCCCTTTGAACCTAGGTTGATCTAGAATAGAGCTATGGGACAGACTGACCTAGGATATAAAGAGCTATTCTCGAACAAAGAGATGGTGAAAGACCTTCTGACTGGCTTCGTCAGGGAAGATTGGATAGGCGAACTGGACTTCTCCAAAATGGACAGAGTGTCCGGGACATACGTCTCCGACGACCTCAGGGAAAGACACGACGACATGATCTGGAAAATCGGATTTAGGGACAGATGGCTGTACGTCTACATCCTGTTGGAGTTTCAGTCCACGGTGGACCGATGGATGGGAGTGAGACTCCTGACCTACATAGGACTACTGTATCAAGACCTGATAAAAACGGGA